>JACMQJ010000183.1 GCA_014377055.1 Candidatus Sericytochromatia bacterium | reverse complement strand
ATTAATACAATACTTTCAACATATTCTAAAATATTTGTCGTGATGTGAACTTAAATACATAATAATTTTCGATAGTAAAATTTAAATCTTATAAAATTTTAATTTTTGCAGAAATTATGATATATTAGAACAAAAACTTAAATATTTCTTTGGGAGTAAATTTTTAATTGTTGTCTATCAATGAAAAAAGATATTTAAATTTTTTACCATTTAACCCGAAAAGGCTCTTTGCTAATTGGAATTTACAGTTTTATCTAAATCATTCTTTTGATGATATATCCAGCCTTGATTCTGCTGTTAACAATCCAACTCAATTTATTATTACCAAACAAACTATTATTGACACGAGTAAAAGATTTAATAGGCGAATAAATTTGACTGTAACAGCAGTTGGAACAGGATCAATTATTGATTTAATAGAAAAGGATATTGATGAATTAAGTAAATACCTTAACTCCATAACTTTAACCGATCTAAAAGATATTGATTTGTCGAGATGGAAATTAATTAATGAATCAGAAGTAATTTTAAAAAAGCAAATAGGCAATATTTTAAGCACTAGCTTTATTGAAACACTTTCAGCAGATATGTTTTATGGTAATGAGTTATTTGGTGATATTCCCAATAGATTTGTCTATAAAAATAATAATAAACTATATGATATTTGGATCAAGGCTTACTCAAAAAATAGACTTCCTCTATTAATTGAAAAACAGATGAAAAAAATACTAAAAAAAATATATTATAAAAACAAATTCCCTGATGTTTTTACTCCAGAAATAGGGAAAATATTATCTTTTGATATATCCTTTAAAAGGCGTATTTTTAGTAAAGAAGTAGAATACTATTATCAGTTTTATCCTAATGATGCAATAATTGCTATTTCAGACAATTCTTATGAAACTTTGTTTTTTCTTTATCAAAGCCTAAAAGAAAAAGGAACTATCTTATTTCATGACTATGGATTTTTTAGCTTAGAAAATTTACATTTAATAAATAATTTTTTGGATAAAAATAATACAGATAACCCATTTGTCCGTAACTATTATGGTGAATTTACAACCGATCCAAGCTTTGATTATACATATTACAAACTCAAAGATTATGTTAGTAAAATATCAATCAAAAAGACATCTGAAAGAGTTGCAAAAATAACCAATACACCAGAAGCATTAATTAATCTTGATGGTCAAGAAAGAGATACAACATTTTTTTTAGGATTAATTAAAGAAAGATTTGAGGTATGGAATATTGATTATCAAGATGAAATAGAAAAAGTAATAAGCAGATACATTTTGGATTTAAAGAATAATATTAAGATTGATATTAAAGAAATAGTTACTCAGATTAATGAATATACTAAAAAGTCTATTAGTGAAGAACACCAATTAACTATCGAAAAAATCTTGTTAGGATATTTTAATGATGATGACCAAAGATTTTTGACTATAGAAATTAATAAGTAGTTATATTAATAACATATTAAGTTGAGAAATATTTTGTAAAATAAATATATAAGACTATTATGGTTTTTATCTCTAAATTTTTGATTGGAGTTTGTCAAGTGGTTAATATTAATACAGGTAATCTAGGTTCAGGTCTTCTTAAAGAAGCTATTAGTAGAGCCAAAGATGGGAACATAGATGCAAAAGATCTAACAGCATTAATTAAAACAGCTGAAAAAAATAACCTAAGTAAAGATGAAAAAGCTTTTTTGATAGGACTAATGGATCAGTCAAATGTTACTCAGCTAAAATCTTCTACAAGCAATCAAAGCCCTATCTCTATACAGTTTAATGAACCCTCAGCTAATGCCACAAAGAACTTAGAAATTGATATGCAAGTTTTAAGTAATGGTGGAGATGAAAACTCTGTAAAAAAAATAAATCAAATGAATCCTCAACTAAGAGAAAAATTTTCTTTTTTACTTAATAATGTTAGTAATAAAAGTGAGCTAATATCTTTGCTAAACTCTGGAAAACTAACCATGCTAGACTCTACACCTAGAAGAGTAATGGAAAATATTTCCGATATGATACAAGGCCCTAACAAACCAGGAGTAAATGGAAAACAGTTAGCAGAAGAAACTATTAGTATTTTAAATGATAGAAATAATATTACTCAGGGTCAACATGGTACTTGTGGAGCTGGGGCATTACAAAACCATTTGTGGAGTAAAGATCCTGCTGAATTAGTTAGAATAACCAAAGACTTGGCTAAAAATGGTGAGGCAACATTGAGAGACGGAACAAAATTAAAAGCTGGAACAGGTTCTCTTAATTGGCATTCTGGAAGTACTATGACTGGTGGATCTAGTGAAAATAGAAAAGATTTTAATATTATTTTTCAGTCTGCTGTAATGAGAAATGTTGCTTTAATTGGTGGTGACAGAGCTTTTGGCAATGCTTATATACATGATTTAGCTGACTATAACGTTAATAATGATAATGGCGATAGTAAATCTGTTAGAAGTGGTGACTCTGCGGCTAATCCAGTTTTACTTACATCATTATCTGAAAGTATAATGGGTAAAAGTGTATCAAATAAAGTTTGGAACGCTTTTGATAAAATGAAAGAAGCTGCTAATACAGGTAAGCAACCAATAGCTCTTTATAGCGCTGATCGAGTTGTGGATCTCCATTATGTTGTTATTCAAAAAGTTGATGATAAAGATGTTTATTTTCAAAATACTCAATCTGGAACATTAGATAGCATGCCAGTGGCTGAATTTAAAAAAAGATTAAAATCTTCAATAATAGATGACTAAAATTTTACTTAAATAAATCTTAAAAAGTAAGTTCTTAAAAGAAGTAAGAGATAACCGTAAAGTATTACCCTTTTAAATCAAATTTAATTATTGTGATTAAAAAAAATGATAAAAGTCATGTCATAATCAGTCGTGATAATTGACATTAGATCTATAAAGTGATTCACTTATAAGGTGATAAATTATATATTTGTTTTAATCAAATCATATAAGAGTTTTTTTAGATAAATTTATGTAATTATTAGAAGATAAGGAAATAGTTATGGCTGA
Organism: Candidatus Sericytochromatia bacterium; assembly: GCA_014377055.1. Classification (GTDB taxonomy): domain Bacteria; phylum Cyanobacteriota; class Sericytochromatia; order UBA7694; family JACMQJ01; genus JACMQJ01. The sequence continues at coordinate 26,556 of JACMQJ010000183.1, read as the reverse complement.
TTCAGAAGTTTTATTTACAATCACAAAGGACAACCTTGAAACAGGTCTTAGAGGTGTTCCAGTAGGATATTGTACAACAAGTAATGTTGATCCTTTATTAGGCTTATTTTATTCTGGCTATCCTATAGACAAATTAGCTTATAATCAACCAGAAGAAGTAATATATTTATTATTTAATGGTGAAATGCCAAATCCTGAACAACTTGCAGATTTCAAAAAACAGTTGATTGCTCACTCAAAATTGCATCCTGGAGTTATAGCAAATCTTAAAACTCTTCCAAAAGAAGGACATCCAATGAAATGGTTTCTTCATGGATTAAATCTTATGGGTATGTACAGCGGTGAAGATGATTATGTTAAAGATGGGATGAATGTTGTTGCACAACTACCAGAATTGGTAGCGGCAATTTACAGAATTCGTTCAGGTTGGGGTGATACTATTGCTTCCAATCCAGAGCTTGGATATATCGAAAATTTTGTAGCAATGCTTAATCCTCCTAATGCCACCAAAGATTTATTACTTTTGATGAAAGTATTCAATGTTTTACATTACGATCATAGTGGTGGTAATCTTTCGACTTTTGTTGGGAAAGCAGTAGCTTCTGGTTTAGAAGATATGTATGGTTCTCTCATGGGAGCAATGGCGGCACTAGCTGGACCTTTACATGGTATGGCAAATCAAGAATGTCTTAGATTCTTAAAAACAGCTTTAGAAACAGTTAACGACCCAACTAATGATGATGAAGTTAATAAATATATTGATGATTTATTTGCTCAAGGTAAAAAGTTATTTGGTTTTGGACATGCAGTTTTAAGAGTAGAAGACCCAAGAGCAACAGTACAGTATGATCTTGGTGAAAAAATAGCTCCTGATAACAAAATATTTAGAATGGCTGTTGCTATGAGAAAACTTGGTACAGAATTTCTTAAAAAGCAACCAAAAGTATCAAGTCCATACCCTAATGTTGATGCAGTATCTGGATCATTATTAACCTCTGTTGGTCTAACTGATGAAAATTATTATACAGTACTTTTTGGTATGTCACGTTGTGTAGGTATTGCAGCTCAAATCATCTATGAAAGAAGAGATGCAAGAGGTGGAAAAGGTACACCTATTATCAGACCTAAATATCTTTATTCTGGCCCTAAAAGATAGATTTTCATAAAAAGCATTTTAAAAGTAATTTAACTTTTAAAATGCTTTTTTGTTAATATTTTTCATGATTTACAGAAGATAAATTTAATAATGTATAATTAATTTTTAAATTATGATGATATGTTGGAAGAATATGAATAATCATTTTATTAGAGGCGTATATGCTGGAAGCTTTGATCCATTAACTCAAGGACACATGTATATGATAACAGAGGGTTCTAAGCTTTTTGATCAATTAATCATAGCAATAGGTATTAATCCAGGTAAAAGTTATACGTTTGACATTGATGAGAGAGTAGATTTAATTAAAGAGTCAACCAAACATTTAAATAATATTGTTGTCGAAACTTTTGAAAATAGATTTTTGGTAAAATATGCCGAAGAAAAACAATGTAAATACATAATTAGAGGAATAAGAAGTGAGTCTGATTATGAGTTTGAGAGGACTATGAGAAATGTTAATGGCGACCTTAACTCAGAAATATCTACTGTTTTTTTGATGCCACCAAGAGGGATGTCAGAGATAAGCTCAAGTTTTGTTAAAGGGTTAGTTGGACCAGAGGGATGGCAAACCGTTATAAAATCATTTTTGCCTGATCCTGTTTATTATGCAATGATAAAAAGATTTACTGTATTATAATGTTTACTTAGCTTACACTCTAAACATCTAACATATTTATTTTTTACAATATAAGATTTTTTGCCACGAATTACGCTAATGAAGACGAATAAATAAACTAATAAGAAAAAATATCAAAGAATTATCCTCTTAATTTGTGTTTATCTGTGTAATCTGTGGTTAAAAAATCTTTCTTTATAAAAGATTTAGAGTGTAGTAAAAATATTGATTGGAAGTTAGAGATTTCTTTTGCTTGTAGACTGAAAATTAAGAAGTGATATAATATAACTGTAAACCCTAGTTTATTAAAATATTTTAACAATTACGAGTCTGATTAACTACAATGAAAAAAATAATTAGAACTGTCTTCATGTCTGCTTTAGTATTTACATCACTTACATCGTGTGTTAATTTGAGGCAAATGAAAGATGAAAAAGAAATAGCACAAAATAGAAATATTTTGATACCATATATTACAAAAATAGGCAATAAAGTTGATTTATTTGTTTCGGATATATCTGGAAAAAATAGAGTACAACTAACTAATGATGCATTTGAGGAAGCTGATCCATCAATATTACCTAATGGTAAAGTTATGTTTTCATCAAAAAGAACAGGAACATGGCAAGTTTATGTTATTAATAATGATGGTTCTGGACTAAAGGCTATAACAAAAGATAAAGGCTTTAATAATTATAGACCAGCTCTAACTATTGATGGTAGCATTCTCATTGTTTCGGATAGAGAAGTTAAACCAAAAATATATTCTATTGATCCCGATGGTGAAAACGTTACCAAACTAACAGATGCTGATAATTATTATGATTATCCTTCACCTCTTGATGACGGAACTATTTTGTACCTTTCAAATGAAGGTAGCAAATGGGAAATATGGAAAATGAATGCTGATGGTTCAAACAAAAAGAAAATTACTACTTCTGTTTCCAAGCCGTTATCATTGGCTGCAATGCCAAGCTATGTAAGAGATATTTCTTCAAGAATATCTGGAATTAATGATAATTTTGTTAATTTGAGAAATTCAAGATTAAATAATAATTTTGTTTCTAAAGCTGTTTTTACTGCTAGAGACAAAACTGGGGATATGGAAATATATCGTATTAATATTGATGGTACTGACCTTAGAAATTTAACTAAAGTACCTGGAGTAGATGCCAATCCAGTTGTTCTAAAAAATGGTAAAATCGCTTTTACATCTGATAGGGATGGAACTTTTGATGTTTGGGTGATGGACGCAGATGGATATAATCCAATTAATATGACAAAAGAGCCTTATTATGCAAGTACGAGATAAATCATTAGCTTTAGTTTTAATCTTATTCTTATCCTTTTGGTATCCTCTAAATCAAGCTTCTGCAAATAATCTTGATGATGCTATCAAAGCTTATGAGTCAGAAGATTATAAAAAGGCTGTAAAAATATTAAATGAAGAAACTGAAATAAATCCTAGTGACATAGAAGCTTATAAATGGCTTGGTAAGAGTTATGAGGCTTTATTTGAAGTTGAAAAATCCATGAAATCATATAGTATTTATGATAATTTAAAAAAGAACAAAGCTTCATCAATGCCATCTGCTACTCCTTCTGTTATTTTCGCCGTCAAAACAAGCCCAAAACCTAACAAAATTGTACCTTCACCAAAACCTAAGGCTTCAATAAAACCAAAATCAGCAAAAACTATACCAATTATTAAGCCAAAACCGGTTTTAATTTCAGTTTTTGATGGTTGGACTTCTGTTAAAGTTGTTGATGTAAAAAAAGGTAAAACTATCAGATTAATTCCAAAAAATTCAGTAGATTTAACAGAGGTATCTGAAAAATCTACAAAATCAACTAACTTTGTTATCATAACGTGTAAGATACATTATAAAAAAGGTATTATTATTAATACTAACTCAGACCAGATTACAGTTTTGGACAAAAAGAATAAATCTTATAGATTGTATGCGATGAGTACTTTTAAATTTCAATATGGCGGTAATAACGCTTCTAAAAAAACTGAAGCTTTGCAAGTTGGAGATTATTTTGAGCTGTCCAAAAAAGATTCAAGAGATACTATTAATTTTGTTTTTAAAGTGGATGAAGGCATAAAATTAGACTCATTAAATATCATGGGTTACAAGTCAATTTCCTTGAGTAGTTTTGGCTTATAAAGATGAATAAATATTTTTATTTATTATCGGGTAATATAGATCCTGCGAGAGATACAGATAAAATACATCTTGATATGCTTAAAGAAACTAATAAAGAAAAACCAAAATTAGTTTTATTCGCCACAGCTTCTGTAGGTACAGATTGGCACGAAAATTATAAGGCTAATATCTCAAATATTTTTGCTAAATACAATTGCCAATTTGATATTATTGATGACCCAAATGATAATATTGCTGAAAAGTTAAGAGATACAGATATTGTTTATTTTCTTGGTGGAAGTCCTTATAAGCATACAGTACTGACTCAATACAAAGATCTTTTTAAAGTAATTCCTATCAAAGCGGGTACTAGTGCAGGTTCAATATATCTTGGCTACCATACTTTTTTTGCTGGTAAAGATGATTATGTTATAGCTATACCAAATATGTTAGATTTTGTTAATTTGCACATATTACCTCATTCTGAAACTCATACAGAAGATATTGTTTTTAATTATCTTGTTAATGAAGCTCGTATCTCAGTTGCACGTATCTATAATCAAGCTGCAATTAAGATAGAAATTAGTAATGATATACAAATAGTTACTACTTTAATGGGAAAGTCACAAGGAATGATTGAAAAAGTAGAAATAGTCTTAAATAATAATACTTTTTATCAATCTAGTGAAGATAAAATATTAAATATAGCAAAATTAGTAAATTAAAAGCATAAAAATACATCTTCGATAGGTTTTAATTTACTAATTTTAATTACTCTTGAAGTAGCGAGGCTAATGTTTTATCAATTTTTTCATGGCTAAGAAATGGTGTATTCAAAACTTCTTTATATCTTATAGTGCCTGTCTTATCAACTACATAAACTATAGGAAACTCTTTACTTCCTTTAAATGTTTTGGTAATTTCTTCATCCCAATCCATTAAAAAATATGGTATTTTTACTTGACTAGAGGTGCTATGTGCTGATTGTGAAACAAAGAAATTTGGTACATAACCTGGGACACATCGACGACTAAAGATAAAAGGGAAAGCAAAATTTTTATTCTTATAAAATTTATAATAAGAGTTGATTGTCCATACACCAGCTAAGTCCTTATTACAATAATTAGCAACAGTTAATAACAAAACTTTTCCTTTGTAATTATCGTCAAATTTTATAGTTGTACCTGTGTCATTTTCTAAATCAAAAGATGGTATTTTATTACCAATCGCAAGACCTTTTTTTGATTCAAAATCTTTAAGAGCAAAAGAAGGTTTTGAAACAACTAGTGTTGAAGCTAAAATAGCTGTGGATAATAATATTTTTGTTATTCTTTTCATTTAAGACCTTAATTTATTATTTTAAAATATATATAAACAAAAAAGACGCTAACTTAAAAATATTGCGTCTTTTTATTGAAAATTTAGATATGTTTAGAAATCATATTTTCTAAATTAGCTATTGGAACAGCTCCAACTACATTATCAGCTACTACACCATTTTTAAATAAAAATAAGGCTGGTATACCACTAATATGGAATTTTTCAGCAACTCCAGGGCTATCATCAATATTTACTTTTACAAACTTTACTTTGCCATCATACTTTTCTGCCAATTTTTCAACCATAGGGCCAACCATTCTACATGGACCACACCAAGGTGCCCAAAAATCAACAAATACAGGTGATGTAGCTTTTTCAACTTCAGTTGCAAAACTTAGGTCAGTAACATCTATAACGCTTCCAGCCATAATATACTCCTTAATCAATAATTTTTAATTTATATACTTACATTTTACCCTATGAATTAGAAAGAGAGAATTAAAAGAATTAAGTACTGTTATATAATTTATTTAAATAATTAGACAAGATTTGATAGGTTTATCATATAATAATTTTAATTATATTAGTTTGGTATATTTAATGGATCCTACTTCTAGCCATAAATCTCTTGTTTTAAGCAGTATTGATAAACCTGAGCCTAAAAAAGGACTATATAAAAGCTTAATTTTAACAGAAGAAAAGGTTGTTGCACCTTCTAAAGATATTTACAAAAATAACAGTAGTGCAAAAATAAGTAGCAAAAGTATCTTACCAACATTACCTTTAAATTTTCATGAGAATAATATCATAAGTAACAATGTATCTTCTGATACAATAGAAGATTTACCTAATCTAAAGCATAAAGGTAGTATCTCAATAGAAGTTGATGATCCTGAGCAACCACAATCTAATGGATTACTTTTTAGTACAGATAATCTCAAAGAAAAAGGTAGCTTTACCGAAAAACCTAAACTTGGAGTTGACAAAAATACAGAATTTAAATTTTATTCTTATTCAGATGTCAAAAAAATTAAGAGCAATCAAGGTTATAACAAGCCCATATACCAATCAGTTATTATAACTAATCCTAGTAATAAGCCTATAGAAGTTGAAATTAAAGGTTCAGGATACAATAATTCTCAACAAATAGCTAATAAGTTTGATAAAAAAGATAAGGCTTGGATCGATAATCAGCCCGAATTTAAAAATGCTAAAGGATATTATGAAAGTACAAGAGTTGCTGATATGAAACTAGCATCAGATAGTGTAAGTAATAATAACTTAATTAATAAGACAATAACCATAAAACCTGGTGAGTCTGCAATGGTTTATACAAAACTTGAGGCTAAGCCAGATCAAACCAATGCAAGATCTGAATACAATTTTAAAGTTGTATCTGGAAATGACAACCCTGACTTTAAGGATAAGGGCTTAAAACTAGAAGCTGCAATATTAAAAGAAAGCGATATGAATAATCTTACTAATCAACCAACAACTAGCAATGGAGTTATTGGTTTTAATAATAGTGCCTACAATTCTGTTCCTTTTTTAAAAAATCATAGCTTTGTAATAGGTGAAAGAGCAAAAAGTGGCGTTCAGCCAGATGGACAACTAGCATTGGGTCGTGTTAACTCTATTAAAGAAAAAAGTGAAATAGAATCTTCTATCCCTGAAATAACTCTGGATGGAAATAAATTTGCTCAAAGTTATTCTTTTAATAAACATTCTGATGCTGTAAATGTACAGGCTACATTGGTTAGAGATGGTAAAGAAGCTAATGTTAACAATGTAGCTTATGGAAATTATAATACAAAATATGTTGTTAATACTGTGGTTAATAATACAACTTCTTCTAAACAAGATTTTTGTATATCTTTAGGAACTCCAAGTCAAGATACTAAAACTGATAGTAGAGCTTATACCCCCGTTAAGTCAAAATCTGGCAGTTTTCCAAGTACTAGCTTTACAGGAACTGTCAAAATCTCAGTTAATAACCAAGAGCCAATTTATGTAAATGTTGTTAACCAAAGAGTTGATTCGCCAAATTTATTAAAACGATTATCGCTACCATCTGGTAAAAATAATATTAAGGTTGAAACAGTCATACCAACCAATAGTACGGGTTCACAAGTATTAAGGTTTAGCACTGAAGATCCACACATTACTTATGGCAACAATAAAACAGATAAAATAACTTAATCTTTCAACTAAGCAATAGAAATTAATTTGAGATATAGTCTATTCTTAGCGTCTAAAATAGATGAAATAATAAAAAATAAAAGCTAGAAAATACTAGGTTTAACAATTATATTTCAATAAAAATTTCAGATAAGTTATAATTCAATAAAGTATTTAGGTGTAAGAATTTTTATATGAGTTATAATACAAACGTGCAGCAAAAAAATATCAGTATTCATTTCCAACAAGAATTAATACAACAGGTTTTACTTGAAAATGGTGTAATAAGACCCGAACATATACAAAAAGCAATAGAAATACAAAAAAAATATATTTCAGAAGGCAAACAAAAGCTTGAACTTTTATCTTATTATGTTGATCAAAAAAATTATTGTTTATATATCAAAAATCCTATAACAGATGAATTAATAACCGAAGTTAGCTTTCCTATTAGGAAAAAAAATAAACCTGAGTTTAATTCTACAGACTGGTTTCCTATTGCTGTTAACAGTGTTGCTATTTTTTCTAATGATGATTGCCAAGAAGTAGGAGAATTAAATTGGAATCCTAATGATCAAATAGGATTGACTATTGGAAAGAATTTTAGTTATTTGCAAATGAAAAGTACAGATGATAGTTTTTATTTTCCTGTACTCTCCAAACTACATTATGAATCAACACCATCAGAAGCTATTGTTACACTTCCAATTGATTTAACTGTTACCAATAATAAAAAGAATCTTTATTTTGTAGATCGTGGTGCTGGCATATTATATATTTTTGACACAGAAACCAATAAATTGTCTGGTGCAGTACATTTAAGACCTGCTGGTAACAAAAGAACTCTTAACGTATCATCAACCAATGATGGTAAAAAAATATTTGTTACTGACAATGAAACTCCAGGTATGTTTATTATTGAAGCTAAAACGCTTAAAATAAAAAAACAACCTCTATCTTATGGTAATCTTTGTAATCTTATATCTGACGATCAATGGTTATATATTTTGGTAGATAAAGGTAATAATCCTCCTGAATTGTTAGTTTTGGATACCCAAAATTTAATTTTAAGGGCTAATATTCAACTTAAAGGAGAATTGTTTAGTAAAATAGATGATCCTACTGATTTAATGGTACTATCTCCATCTGGTAAATATTTATTGGTTATGACATTTGTCAATTATCCTGCATTATTCACACCTATTGTTAACGTCATAGATCTAAATTCTTTTCAATTAGTGGATCAAATATTTTTGAATGATACAGGTAAACCTACCTATATATCTTTTGCCATGCAAAAGCCAGAAGAACTAGTTAAATTAAAATCTGGTTTAATTGATATTTTAATCGAATTAGGTTATATCAATGAAGAACATGTTTTGGCAGCTTTGGACAAAATAAATGGTATTCAAGATGATTATATTCCAGAAGTACAAAATATAATTCAAGAACCTTTAGAAAATGAAGAAGGCTTTGGTTTACTAGAAAAAGAAATGGATGATGATGAAGAGCAAACTTTGACATCAGCACAAAAATATCCTATATTATATCAATTTGAGCTAGATCCCTCTTTATTACTCGCTTTTAAAGAAGACCAGATGAGATATTTTGCCTTTTTACCGATTAATAAAATTGATGGTAAATTAACTTTAGCCATAGCTAATCCTGCCAATAAAAAGAAGCTTAAAGAAATAATAGAGCAAAAGTTTCCTGATCTTGATGTGGTATTAGTGGATTTTACTATGGCTGAATTTAATCGTTTTATGAAAGAATTTTATAAAGTGATCAAAGAAAAATATGACTCAATTATATCTAGACAAAGCGAATCAGAACAAAATCAACAAGATTTAAGTCAACATCATAAAGAGCAAGTTCAAGCTCAAAATTTGGCTAAACCAGAAAATAAAGAAATGGTAAAACATACAAATAAGGCAGAGCTGAAAGCCTTACCTGTCAATGTACCTAGAGCAAGAACAGAGTTACCACCAAATATGTCTGCTAATATTCCATCGGATGTTAGGCAAGCAGTTAGAGAAAAACTTAAAACACTTGATCCAACTATGCTAGAAGAAGCTATTATGGCTATTTGCGTTGAAGATTTTCATAGTATTTGGGGCATAGAAGTACCAAGAGCAGATATTTTTAAATATCACTCTTTAATTACCAGAGCTAAAGATGAGATATTAGACAAAGACTATGCTTTTATTAAAATTGAAAATCTTGTCGGCGATTTTTCCTTAGAAATAGTTGTTAATCAAGAAAAATTAGTCGTTATGTTAAAAACATTAAGCGAAATAGCTCAAAAAAAACAAACTCAAACTAATGTATCAGCCCCAGCTAACAATAATCAGCAAGTATATAATGCTCCTCCTGTTGATGATGAGCCTGTAAAAGAAAAGTCAACCGAATCAATTTGTGAAAAATGTGGTGTAAGCATTCCAGCAGAGATTGAGATCTGTTCTAAATGTTCAAGAGAAAATGATCACAAATCTCAGAATGAGGATGTCAGATCTCCAGCTTCTCCAAGCCCTTTGGCTAATCTTAATGAAGGACATTTATTGATACCTGATACATTGGGTAATCGTGTCTTAGAAACAAATGAGGGTGGTCAAATTGTTTGGCAAATAGCCAATAAAAACAACAATGATTTGATACATCCATACAGTGCAATGCGTTTAAGAAGTGGAACAACCTTAATATCTGATTCTGAGGGAGATCGAATTATTGAGTTTACCAAGTCAGGTCGTATATATTGGGAACTAAAAAATAGAGAAGGATTTAGAGATTTATTCTTAAGAAGACCTGTGCAAGCAATACGTTTACTTAATGGTAATACATTAATTGCCGATCAAGGTAATCATCGAGTATTTGAAGTAAATCATCTTGATAAAATAGTTTGGCAATACGGTACAACAGCAACAGTTGGAGCGACAGATAAAAAACTTTATAGCCCTAGTTATATACAAAGACTAAGTAATGGTCATACCTTAATTACAGATACAGATAATCATCGAATTATAGAAATTGATGAAAATGATGAAATATTTTGGCAATATGGTAATAGTAAAAATAGGCTTGGTAGTGGCTACGGTTCAGCCAAAGATCAGCTTAATTCACCAATGTTTGCTTATAAGTTAGACAATGGTAATACTTTGGTTGTTGATACTGGTAATAACAGAATTATCGAAGTAAATCAGGATAAGCAAGTTACATGGCATTTTGCCACAAGTATGGATCAAGGTTGTCCAATAAATATTAATGCCCTCAAAGCTTATAGATTAAAAACAGGTCATACTGTAATTATAAGTCCTGAGCAGGTTATAGAGGTAGGAGCACAAGGACAACTAATATATATCAGACAAATAGAATACTTAGCCAAATCTCCAGAATTTAAAGAAGAAACTATATCACAAGAAGAAGATAAAATAATTAATGATAGAATGACAACTAAGACTCATGAAAAGGCAAGACAAGCAACTAGTAATTATGTAAAAAATATGAGTAATTTAACTGAAATTGAAGTTGCTCTGGTTGATCGAGCTAATCACAAAATTTCGATTGTTAATCGCTATAAAAATATTATATGGCGTTTTGGTGAGTCGTCAGAAAGTAGTGAAAATTATCTTGAAAGACCTCAATATGTAGAGCTAATTAAAGATGAATATGTCTATGTTGCTGATACTGACAATCATAGGGTAATTAAAATATATAGACCAACTAAAGAAATTGTTTGGACTTACGGTATTAGTGGAGCAATGGGTAGTGGCAATAATCAGTTAGGACATCCAAGGTCAGCAGTTCAAACTCCAGATAATAATGTTTTAATCACTGATCAATACAGTTCTAGGGTGATTGAGGTAAATCTACAAAAAGAAATACTTTGGACTTATGGTGGCTGGGAAGGTGGTAATAATCTTCTTAATGCTCCTTATTATGCAGAAAGACTTATTAATAATAATACTCTTATAACTGATTGGAGTAATCATACTGTTATTGAAGTTGATATGCAAGGAAATATACTTTGGAAATATGGAACAGATCGCTCATCAGGTAATAAATCAAATCAGCTTATGTATCCAGAAAAAGCAACTAGAACCTCTGATAATACAACTTTAATAGCTGATGCTCGAAATAATCGTGTTATTGAGATTAATGATGCTAATCGTATTATTTGGGAATTTATGAATTATAAAGTGGGTAATTCTGCTAGACAACTTAGTAGCCCTAGTAATGTAACTAGGCTTGACAACGGCAATACTGTAATTGTTCATAGCTCAAATAAGCAAATTATTGAAGTTAATAAAAACTCAGAAGTTGTTTGGCAATATCAATTACCTATAGAACGAAAATAATTATAAAAGTTGAAATAAATCAAGTGGATAAGATATACCAAATATATGACAGGGCTTACAAGCAGCTATTTTCTAATCATGAAATATTTAGAGAACTGATACAATCTTTTGTAAAATTGGATTGGGTGCAAAATATCGATTTTAGTAAATCAGAGAGAGTCGATAAAACTTTTATTTCAGATAAGTATGAAAAGACAGAGTCAGATGTAATCTATAAAGTTAAATTAGTTGATGATACAGAGATATATATTTATATTTTATTAGAATTTCAATCATCTGTAGATAAATTTATGCCTGTCAGATGCTTAAATTATATAACAAATATGTATTTAGATTTGATCAAAGAAAAAGGAACTGATATTTCACTTCCTCCTATTTTTCCATTAGTTTTGTACAATGGAGATGATAAATGGAATCATTCTAATAAAGTATCTGATTTTATAAAAAATAATCATATACTAGCAAATTATGGTATTAACTTTGATATTTTTTTACTTAAAGAAAACACATATTCATTACAGGAATTATTAAAAATAGGAAATATAGTTTCAACACTTTTTATAATGGAAGTAGATTATGAGCTAGGAATAATTCATCAAGAAGTGCAAAAAATATTAGACAATCAAGGAATAACAACACCTTTAAAGTTATTTCTGAATTATTTTAAGCAAATGTCAATAAATGAAAAAGTTGATATAATTGATTATAAGGAACTTGAAAAATTATATAAGACCAAAGAAGAGGTTAACTCAATGTTTTTAACTGCTATCCGAAAAGAGAAAGAAGAGCTAGTAAATAAAGGTAAAATTGAAGGCAAGCTTGAAGGAAAAATTGAGGGCAAGCTTGAAGGAAAAATTGAAGCAGATAAAATAACGTTAGAGAATGTAAAACAAAGACTTAAAAATCTATTAACCAAGAAATTTGGTAAAATAAATAGTGATATTGAGAATAAAATAGATAACTGTAATGATATAGAAAAAATAGATAATGCGAGAGATAATATTTATGATTACGACAACATTGCAGACGTTTTAAAACTGATAGATTAATTTATAACATTATTGTAAATATAATATAATCCTGGAATAATTGATAAATTTACTAGCACAAAAAATATTTTTTTTATTAAACTCGGTGACTTATAAAATGTGAAAGCAAAAAAGAAACCATAAAATAAGCCAAAAATATGTCCAACATTAGCAATATTAAGAATATTAAAATAAGTTAAAAACATGAATAAAATTAATTGAAAAATCATTGACCTGATTAACTCTTTTGTCATAAATTTTTTGATATTTGCATCTTGGTTTTTGATAATCATCAAAATACCAAAAATACCAAATGCAACTCCTGATATACCTATTGCTCCTTGCTCTATAGTTAGTTGGCAAGCAATTTCTTGACCCATACCACAAAGTAAAATAAAAATTAAGTAAGCTATGCTACCCATATATTTTTCTGCGTAAGCACCAATAACATACATGGCAGTTAGATTAAAGAAAATATGTATAAATCCACCGTGATGAAAGACATTTACTAGTAATCGCCATAATTGTCCCTGTGATAGTAATTCTTGAGATGGACCACCTAGTACAGCACCATACTTAATATATGCTAAATATTCTCTGGCATTTTCTTGAGGATAACTTTTAAATTCAAAATAAGTAGAATAACTGACTAATATATACAAAACAATCGAAATAAAAATACATAATGCTGTTATAGGAAAGTTTTTGATCCAAGCGATAAAATAATCAAAACCTTTAAGCGTTTGAGATTCGTGATTATAAATTAAAAAAGAATTTTCTAAATTATCAACTTTATTATCGTCGTTTTCCATTATTTAACTAACTTTGCTGTTTATATATATATTGCTATAATCTATATTTTAAGGCTATAGTAAAAGATATTTCACTATTTATAAACCGTTTTTTAGACTTTTGATTTCTCCTAAAAAAGTAACCCAAAGTTTATAAAGGAATTCTTATTCCCCTCTTTTTGTAAAGATATGGGTTATTTGTGAGTTTCTTCTATACAATTATTATATATTAATTTAAAGAAAGTAACTTAAATGAGAAAAATATTACTGATTGGTGCAGGTAAATCTTCATCCTCACTAATAAAATATTTAATGGACAATGCTGAACAAGAAAACTGGTCAACAACTGTTGCCGATATTTTTATAGAGCATCTTAATGAACATATAAAAGATAATTCGTCAATTAAAGCTATTAAATTTGATGTTTTTAATCAAAAACAAAGAGAAAGTGAGATAATAAATTCAGATATAGTCATTTCTCTTTTACCTGCTAGATTTCATATTATCGTTGCCAAAGATTGCTTAAAACTCAAAAAAAATCTTGTCACAGCTTCTTATGTTTCACCAGAATTAAAAGCAATGGAACAAGAAGTTAAAAATGCTGGATTGATTTTTTTAAATGAGATAGGCTTAGATCCAGGTCTTGATCACTTATCGGCTATGAAAGTTATTGATCAGATCAAAGAAACAGGATCAGAAATGATAGGCTTTGAATCTTTTTGTGGTGGTCTTGTTGCTCCTGAATATGAAAAAGATAATCCTTGGAAATACAAATTTACTTGGAATCCTAGAAATGTAGTGATAGCAGCACAGGGATCTGCAGCCAAATTTATTCAAGCTGGCAAATATAAATATATTCCTTATCATAAAATTTTTAGACGTACAGAAGTTATTGAGATAGAAGGATATGGCAAGTTTCAAGGATATGCCAATAGGGATTCATTAACTTATTGTGATGTGTATGGACTAAAAGATGTTAAAACATTTTTTAGAGGTACACTTAGGAGATTAGGTTTTTGTAGAGCATGGGATATGTTCGTTCAGCTTGGAATGACAGATGATAGTTATATACTTGATAACTCAGAAAATATGACATATAGAGACTTTATTAACTTATTTTTGGCTTATGATATTATAGATTCTGTTGAGCTAAAAGTTCAGCATTATCTTAATATTGATCAAGACTCTGATCTAATGGAAAAATTAGAGTGGTTGGATTTATTCAAAAATATTAAAATAGGATTGAAAAATGCTACTCCAGCTCAAATTTTACAGCATATACTAGAAAAAAAATGGACTTTGGAGCCAGAAGATAAAGACATGGTAATTATGTGGCATAAGTTTGATTATATGGAACTAGGTCAACATAAGCAGATACAATCATCTATGGTTGTTATTGGTGACAATCAAACTTATACAGCAATGGCAAAAACAGTAGGTTTACCAGTTGCTATAGCCACAAAACATATATTAAATGGAATAATTAATAAGACAGGAATAATTATTCCATTAACAAAAGATATATATGCTCCTATCCTTGATGAGTTAGCAAATTATGGAATCAACTTCAATGAAAAGAAAATTGAATTTCAAAAAATTTAAAGCCATTTTTTCTTTTTAAAAAATGCAACCATTGATGTAGCAACTAACACCATAATAATAACAACAGTTGGATAACCATACTTTGATTTTAGCTCTGGCATATATTCAAAATTCATACCATAAAGACCGACAATAAAAGTTAAAGGGATAAAAATAGTTCCAACAATTGATAAAAATTTCATTATCTCATTCATTCTATTACTGATACTTGAAAGATACAAATCCATCATTCCTGAAATAATATCTCTAAAAGTTTCTTCTGTATCAATGACCTGAATAATATGATCATATATATCTCTAAGATAGGCTCTTGTTGTTTGACAGACAATTTCGGATTCAACTTGTTCAAAGCGATTAACTATTTCACGCATCGGCCAAATAGATTTACGCATAAAAATAATTTCTCTTTTTAAATTATATATTTCTTGTAAAACTTCAGGTCTTGGATTATTAATTAATTGCTCATCAAGAGTCTCCATCTTTTCGCCAATTTTTTCGAGAACATCAAAATAATTATCAATAACTACATCCAATAACGTATAAGCCAAAAAGTCCGCTCCTTTTTTTCTAATATAGTTACTTCCTTTTCTAAGTCGATTACGAACAGGTTCAAAAACATCACCTTCAATTCCTTCTTGTAGTGAGATTAAATAATCTTTACCAAAAACAATACTTACTTGTTCTGTATTTATTTGATCAAGATTATCATTGTATGAAAGCATTTTAAAAACTATAAAAATATAATCATCAAATATCTCTATTTTTGGTCGTTGATCTGTATTAAGCATGTCTTCAAGAATCAGAAGATTTGAACCAAAATACTCACCTATCGCTTTTATAGTATCAGTATCTTCAAGACCTTCAATATTTACCCATGTTACAGTTGGGTTATCTTTTAGATGTAAGCTATCTCTAACAGAACTAATCTTTTTTTCTTCAAAATGATTTTCACTATAATCAATCAAATCTATTTCAACATGATCAATTTTTTTTGCTCCAATATGAACTAGAGATCCAGGAGCTAATCCATTCTTAGCAGATCTATCTTTGATAAATTTGTTCATATTTAATCTTGATGTTGTAGCCATATTTATTTTTTTAGGTTTTTAATATTTTTCTATACAATTATACATTTAAACTTTAATATTTTTGATAACTAAAAATTATTTAATCATTATGGGCTGTGCTTTAAGGCAAAGATAATTTAAAATTAAGTTGAATTACATTATGGTAGTTTTATTTTGGAGAAATAATTTTGACAAAAAAGAAAAGATATAAGAATAAAAAGTATCAAAATACGAGTATAGCGATGCTAATATTTTTTTTATTATCTAGCTCAAATTATAATCCCTCGCTTGCTGACGATTTAACAGATGATGAAATAGAATTCAATAAAAAAACAAAGGTAATTGAAACTAAAGCAAGAGAAGATGCTTATAATCTTAACTACTATCCAAAAATTCAACAAGGAGGCTCATCAAATTTATTTACTGGTGCGGCAACCCTCAAGGGAAATGAAGTTT
This sequence comes from Candidatus Sericytochromatia bacterium, assembly GCA_014377055.1. Classification (GTDB taxonomy): domain Bacteria; phylum Cyanobacteriota; class Sericytochromatia; order UBA7694; family JACMQJ01; genus JACMQJ01. The sequence goes on along the minus strand of JACMQJ010000183.1, from coordinate 9,837 downwards.
TTGCTAGATTGGGACTTAGTACAGATTTTGCTTATGGCAGTTTTGATAGTAATGGTTTACTAGTAGTTAATGAACATAATTATTCATTTATCCAACCTAACTTAAGTTTTGGATGGGGAATAATTGATAATCTTTCTTTTTTTGCTAATATCCCCTATAGATATAATTTTGGTCAGCCTGCAAGCATACCCAATCCATGGTTTGATTTTAAATTTAAGATTATTGATAAACCTGTAATTTTGTCAGTTCAAATTGATGCTAAAGCACCTGGCTCAATTATAGCTGATACTTTAAAAATATCTACAGTAGGAGAGAATCAACCCGATTTAGGAATTATGTTACTAGCTACCAAACCATTTGAGCTTTATAATTTTGATTCTTTGTATGCTCAAGCTGGTATCGGTTACAAATATAGATTTTCTTTAAGTACTGCAAATGCAGATAAAACAATTACTAATACTAACTTTTCTTCTCAAATAAATTATATTTTTGATTTGGGTAAGAACAACATCCTTGAACCACTCAATTTAAAGCTTTTTTCATATAAAGTTATGTTTGATTTTGATATTAGCTTATATGGATATTCAACTGTTAATGATGGAAATGCTCAAAGCTCTAATTATTTATCTGTTAGACCAAATTTAGGATATAAATTTTCTAATTTTGATGTTAATCTTGCGTTTGACAAACCAATTTTAGGAAATAATATAGATAATTATTATGGGATACAAGCAGGTCTAACCTATAAGGGTAATTTTGAATATCCAAAAATATTTAGTTTGCTATTATTAAAAAAAATAGATGCTGAGGACTTAGAAAAAAATGAAACTTTGAACACTGTTGATAAGGGAAGAACTTTATATATCAATAATTGTTCAAAATGTCATATATTGATCAGTCCAGATGTTCATACAGGCGATGAATGGGAACCTATTGTATCAAGGTATAAAACTAGAAAGCTTATCACTAAAAGTGAATCAGCAGCTATTATTGAGTTTCTAAGAAAATATACTGAGAAAAAATAAATATATCTACTTCATCATCCTGTCCCCCCCTTTGCAAAGGGGGTTAGGGGATTTATTTAGCTAATTGATCGGAAATCCACTTCATGGAAGTAGGATCTGAAACTAATGATAAATGATTTAGAGGCATTAATTTTTCAGCAAGTAATGTCGCTCCACCAGCGGTCAAATCACCAGTAGCTTTAGCACTAGCTACAAAAACAATACCATCACTAGGTCCTGTTAACTCATTGGCAATTCCTGGTACATTTGGATTATTACCAGCAAGTACTGCAACCTTAACAGTAGAAACTACAGGTGATTTGATAACTTTATCAACAAGATTTCCACCTTGTTTAATAACAGCGTCAATACCAGGGCTATAGCTAACAAGACCCTGACCTCCATTGTAGCTTGTATACCAATCAGGCTCTACAGGAGATAACGCATGTATTTTGTCAAATCTAGCAACTAACTGAGATTGACCAGGAAAGTATTCACCAGAAAAGCTTAAATCTTTTGAATCTTGAAATGTACCTTGCCATAATATTTTTGTCCAAACCATAGGTGCATAAGTTAAAGGGTTATCTTTATCGGGATACAAAAACCATTGAAGTGATGGATGTCTAAATGATAAATCTATTCCTCTATGTGGTGAAGCAACAAAAATCGCCTTTCTAACATCATTAGCATAACTAAAAGTTCCATCATTTACGTTTGAAACATACAGTCTAAGGGCAAAGCCACCTTTACTATGACCAAGTGTGTCAACTTTATCAACATTAGTTATCTGTTTTATTCTCGAAATAGCTCTATGAATATGACTTGCCCAAATATAGTTATCTCCATGCTTGTTAGCATAAGTAATTGCAAAAACATGATAACCTTGACCTTTGAGATATTGCATCAATCCTGTCTTTGAACCATCGCCATCGGGATCAGCCCATGATCTGGTTGCATTTGTATTAGCACCATGAACTAATAAAATAGGAGTTGGATATTTTAATTTATCTGGAGCACCTGCATCATGCAAACAAAAATCTTTTGATGATGGCGTATCTGTACCAAAACATTTGACAATTTCGGCATCTCTTTGACGACCTTTCGGAAGCATTTTTTCATCTGCTATTTTTGGATCAGTTGTTCTTATTAGTTCTATTTTACTCCAATATTTGTCATCAGTGACTGTATTAACCACATTTGAATCACTAGTGACAGATATTTTAGTTGCTAGATTTGTATTAGAGCTTATATTCACAGAGTTATTTGATGGGTCATTTTGATAAGAGCTAGTATTAGTTGAGTTTTGACAGCTAGTCAAGGCTAAAACAGCAGAGATTATTAAAGAAGAAGCATGCAATTTTTTCATGATTTTTATACCTTGTACTAACATATAGCAAAAATCTACTATAAAAGTTAATAAAAAAAATTAATTTTGTTAGATATATTATAGTATATCTGTTCTTAATTTAATATTAAATTTCTTATTATCTTTACTTAATCTAATAATTATATTTTTAGACTATTTCCAGTTATTTTTTAGAAAAATGCAATAACTCTATCTTTTAGAGATTCGGGAATATGATTAAATATATATTCTCTAATCATATCATCACTATATCTCATACTAAAATGAGTTAATAAAATATACTTATTCTTAAACTGTTCAGCTCTATCTATGATATTTTTGAGATGTATATGCTTTCTTTGTTCAGCCTGATCAAAATGTTCTGGAGTTAAAAAAGTGCATTCTATGATTAATATTTCACTTTGTTTGATAAAGTCATATTCATCTACAGGCTTGATAGTTGAGTCACCAACATAAGTTATATAAGGCTCAAAAGTTGTATCGGTAATCTCTATACCTTTTTTCTTCATTTCAATAATTTCTTGTTGCGATTTATTGATGAATTCTAGTTTTAATTTTGTCTTTTTTTTCTTGATCAAAAAGCCCAATGAAGGTATACGATGATCTGTGGCAAAAGTTTCTATTACATGATCTCTATCATATTCAATTTTATCTCCAACAGCTAATGGTATAAGCTCATAATTTCTTTTGACAAACTCTAATGACGAAAAAGAATCAATGACTCTTTCTGTATCTTTTAAGGCTTCCTCTGGCAAATATATTTTACCAGGTACCATTTTTGCTAAATTTCGATGTGAAAGATAGTAATATATACCCATAGCATGATCACCGTGCATGTGCGATAAAAAAACGTTAGGAACAGGAGTTAAATGAAAAGGACATTTACCTATATCAAAAGTAAGTTTTAATTCTTTAATATAAAAATAAGTTTCGATTGTACTTCTTGATACGCCTTCTATTGAGACATTGCCACATTTAACGAACATTAATTAACCCTTAGATAAATAATTACTAAAATTTTAACCTTAGTTAATAATACTTGTTAAACTAACAAAATAAAATATGTTTTACAATTATCTAAAAATAAATAATATTTCAATGTTAACAAAAATAGATAATTAAGGATTTTCATTAATGTTCAAAAATACCGTTTTACTATCAATAACAGGTAAGGATCAACCTGGTATCACATCTACTCTAACAAAAATACTTGCAGAAAATAATACAAAAATAATTGATATTGAACAAGTAGTAATACATGATATTTTAAGCTTATCTATTATTATCGAATTAAATGATACAGATAATAATGTTCTAAAAGATTTACTTTTTAAAGCAAAAGAAATAGGTATAAATCTCGATTTTCAAGTTATCAATGAAACTTTAATTATTAATAGATCTTCAAGATATACTTATGCTGTTACTTGTCTTGGTGAAGAAATATCTGCTGAGATTATTTTAAATTTATCAACAACTCTTGCCAAATTTAATGTCAATATTGAAAGAATAAAAAAATTGAATGAAGGCATAATTAATTGTTTTGAATTAATTGTTTATGCCACAGAGGACATAGATATAAAAGGTTTAAAAACCGTTTTGCTTTCGATGGGTAAAAAATATAAAATTGATATAGCTTTTCAAAAAGAGAATCTTTATCGTAAATCAAAAAGACTTTTGGTACTTGATATGGATATGACCTTAATTCAAATGGAGGTCATTGATCAATTAGCAATAATGGCTGGTGTAGAAGAAAAAGTAGTAAAGATAACAGAAAAAGCAATGAATGGTGAAATAGATTTTAATACAGCTCTTATTGAAAGAGTTTCATTATTAAAAGGTTTGCCTGAATCCGCTTTAGAAGAAGTATATAAAAAAATAATTTTTACAGAAGGAGCAGAAGACCTAATCAGAGTTTCAAAACATTTAGGTTATAAAATAGCTGTTATTAGTGGTGGATTCACCTATTTTACCAATAAAATAAAGGATCATCTTAATCTTGATTATGCTTATGCTAATAATTTAGAAATAATTGATGGTAAAGTAACGGGTCATGTTACAGGAAATATTGTTAATGCTCAAAGAAAAGCTGATTTATTGGAAGAAATTGCCAAAAAAGAAAATATATCTCTAGACCAAACCATAGCGGTTGGTGATGGGGCTAATGATTTACCTATGATTGAAAAAGCAGGCTTAGGAGTGGCATTTAATGCAAAACAAAAACTAAAAGAAATAGCTGATTCTCATTTATCAAGTAGACCTTTAAACTCTATCTTTTATTTATTGGGAATCAACGAGAAGGATTTTTTAAATATTAATATCTAGGTAATATTAGATTAATTTAAAAAGTCCTTTGTCACTAGATTAACATCTCCAACATTATCTATAACTAATTGTCGGGCTATTAAATAAGCTTTTTTTATGTTATCAATATTATTATAAAAATCTTCTATCTCAATGTATTCTTTGATTATTTTACGAGCAAAAGTACCAATCGAAACGCCTTGAAATCTGACATCATTTTGTTTTGCTAAATTAGTTGACAGAGAGTTAGTACCACCAGACATCAAAATGTTTATATGATTAATTTTCTTGTAATTACTTTTCCCTGTTTTTCTATTGAGTTTTTTATTGAATCTTTTGTTAATGACATCAGTGGTAGATATTGCTTGCAAGGTAGTATTAAAATCATCTTCACCACCACTCATTGGATAACCGTCAGCTTGAATAATTAATCTATCACCTGAAATCTCTTTAGCTTTTTTAATCCTTGATTCAAGTGCAAAATCAGATAGATGTAATCGATCAAGACACATTGAAACATGAGCATTTGGATTAATAGAATTAACTATTTCCCATTCCTTCATAATATATTCATCTTCTTTAATTGCAGCGTGTAATTCAATTTGTTCTGCTCCTGCTTTTAGGCATTCAGGTAAAATTTGTAATAAATTCTTTTCATTGTGATAGTAATCAATTACATTGACAGGACATACAGCACTACAATTACCACATCCTATACATTTTGACTCTATAACAATTAAATTAGTTGGTATTGCATCAGTAGGGCAAACTGGTATACATAAATTACACTTTATACAATTTTCAAGCATTATCTCAGCTTTTCTGACATGATGGTCACCTGGCATACCAATGCTTACAGTTATAAATGGTCTAACGCTAATTTTTATATTAAATTGAGCTTCCATACTTATTGCAAGATCGATACCTTGGACACAAGCATTAACTACTTTAGGATTTGCTGAAACATCCATACCTTTTGCACCTGCAAGAGTATAAAGCATACTTAGCTTTTTAACTTCTTCTATGTCTTCATTGCCTGCACCACAAACAAGCTTAAAAAATAAACTCTGATCAAGCAGCTTATTCATGATTTCAAATCTAGTCATTTTTATGTTAAGTTTAAATTAAATAATAATAATTTGTTAATATATAACAGATAGTAAAGTTGGGTTTTAAGTATTACTATGATTAATTATTATACACTTTTTATCTAAATTAGATATTAAGTAAAATTAAAAATATAATTATAAATAGTTAATTTTAAATTAAGAAACTTAGTAAATTGTATTATGTCAAAAATAAATATGTTAATATAGATAAATATGTAAATTTTATCTTAACATTTATTAATATTTAGTAACAAAAAAGGGTGGCTCTATGAATAATTTGACAGAAACTGTTATAGTTGATGACTATGAAGAAACTCAAAAACGCGAAAAAGCTAAAGAATATCGTGTAGTCAACAAAAGTAAAATAAAAGATTATATGAAGCAATATCGCGAAATGAATAAAGATTTGATCAAGGAACAAAGAAAAAAGTACCGTGATTCTAATAAAGATAAAATAAAAGATTATATGAAGGATTATAGAGATTCTAATAAAGATAAAATTAGGGACTACAAAAAAACACAGTATCAAATTAATAAAGACAAAAATAGAGAAAGAAGTAAAGCTTACTACGAAGTAAATAAAGGTAAGATTAGAGAGCAAAGAAAAGATTATTATGAAACTAATAAACCTAAACTAAGAGATCAAAAAAGGAAGTATTATCAAAAAAATAAAGATAAAATTAGAGAACAAGTAAAAAAATATGTTGATTCTAATAAAGATAAGATAAAAACTTACAAAAAAGAATGGTATCAACAAAATAGAGATAGAATTAAGCAAAATAGAGAAAGTAATATTGATGTTAAATCTGTAACCAAAAAAGAAAAGCAATCCAAAGATTTGTTTAAAGAAAAGATAAGAAAAACTAAACTTGCTTATGCTAATAAGTCACCAGTTATGGTAAAAAGAGCTGTTTTAGCTCCTGTAAGCTCAATAAAAAGATTAAGTTTAATGGAAGAAGTTCAATTAGTTCATAAAATAAGAAAAGGTCATGACATTACATGCCCAAACTGTATTAGTTCATTAGAGTATCTTATTAATTCAAAAGATGAAATAGTGGCTGATTGTAACTGTGGCTATAAGTTAAATACCAAATTTAGCTAACAAAAATAAAAAAAGAGGAGCTTCACCCTCTTTTTATTAATCAACAGACCATTAAGTATGTGTTGTATTTACATATATTTCTTAACTACTTTTTATTCCATATATTCCCAAGCACTACTATAGGAATTTATCGAATCAATATAATCCAAAAAATCTTTATAAAATTTGTCAGAAGCAATAGTTGAGCTATCACCTATTATTATTAACTTTTTTTTAGCTCTAGTCATGGCAACATTCATTCGTCTAATATCAGATAAAAAGCCAATATTTGATTCATCATTGCTACGAACAAGACTAATATAAATAATATCTTTTTCTTGTCCTTGAAATCCATCAATAGTATTTATCACTAACTTAATGTTATCAGGAAGAATAATTTGATGATTTAAAAGTTTTTTTAATAAAGTTACTTGATCTTTATAAGGTGAAATAATACCAATACTTACTTTTTGATCTCTTAATTGCTGAATAAGTATATTTAGATGTCTATAAAGTAAAAATGCCTCCTCAGTATTATACAAGCTCAATGTTTCCTTATTAATTTCTTCTGTATAGCCACAGCCTGCGGTATCAATAAAATTAACAGGAGTAACTAGTAATTCATCATTAATATCATCAGATAACAGCTGATCTTTAACACTTATATCTGATCTAAGCTGACTATCATAAAATTTTTGACTAGAAAAATTCATAATCTCGTCATTCATTCTGTATTGTGTTTGGAGTAAAGTATGGACATTTTGTTTTTTTATACATTTTTCAAATAAAGTAATATTCATACCTTGATTACTTGCCTCATAAGATTTAATTGTTGGTGGTAGTTGTAAGTGATCACCAGCAAGAATAACTCTATTTGACCTTATAATTGGAATCCAACAACTAGCTTCGAGTGCTTGTCCTGCTTCATCAATGAAGACAGTACTAAAAATTTTGTCCCTGAGAGCATTGCTAGAAGCTCCCACAAGAGTACAAGTAATAACTTGAGCCTTATCAAACAAATCATCTATAATACTTTTTTCCATTTTTTTTACATCCACCAGCATCGCTTTAACTTCAAGTAGCATTGATTTTCTATTTTCTCTTTCTTCTCTACCAAAACTTCTTTTAAATTTAATTGCTTTATTTCTTAATTCATTTGCTTGTTTTTTTAGCTTTACTAATTCTTTATAATGAGCATGATTAATTATTTGTTCGTCCAAACTATATTTTTGTAATTGTGTTGAAACTCTGGCAGGATGACCTATCCTAATAACTCTAATACCATTCTCAGAAATTTTTTGAGTTAATAAATCGACAGCTGTATTACTAGGTGCAGAAACTAAGACTTGCTTTTCAGTTCTTAAAGTATATTCGATTGCTTTTACCAAAGTTGTTGTTTTACCTGTTCCTGGAGGACCGTGAATAATTGCTAAATCAACAGCAGAGGCAATTTTTTTTATAGCATTATTTTGTGAGTCATTTAAATCAGGAAAAAATATTTTTTCATCTTGATCAACAAATTCGGCTTGACGGTAGCCTAATAAAACCTCTTTTAGCCTTACTATGTGTTTATTTTCTGAACTAATTACCTTATTTACAGCAAAGTTCATCTCTCTATAACTTCTTTCATCATAAAATAAATCTAGCCCTAACTTACCATCTTCAACCCATTCAGGTAATTCATCTGTATTCATTGATATTTTTAAATTATTATTTTTTGAATAGGTAATTATTCCTGTGATAAAAGGTAAGTCATTTTTATTATGCTCAGAGTTACTAAAGAGAGCGATGACTTTTCCTTGTTGAAAATTATTGGAAGACTCAGACGTATTTGTTTTTTCAACTTCTATTAATATTTTTTGATTTGAATTTAATTGAGTATCAGTAATTAATATTGGGTACCAAGTAATACCCTGTTTTTTTCTTATGGATAATGGTGTTTCTAAAACTTTTAATCTATATTGATTTATTTCTTCGTCTTGCTCTATCTTTAATAATTTCAGAACTTTTTCTAAATCTTCTTTTATATCCATATTCTTTATTTATCCAAAATTATTAATACTTGAGTATACCCGAAAAGTTGTGCAGATATAATATACAAAAGCTAGAGTTAGTTTATTAATATTCTTCAGATTTATAATTTTTCATTAAAAGGATGCTTTTAAACTCTTCAATAAAATTTTAATGCAACTACAGTTACATAAAATAAATAATGTATGATAATTTAATATTTGAATGTATTATTAAGAACAATATTTAAAAAGGTATGATAATTTGAAAAAATATATTTTAACTCTGTCAATTATGGCTTCATTAAGCTTAAATTCTCTTGCTGAAACTAATAATGTCGATAATTATAAAGCTATTTCCAAAAATATTATGAGTTCATATAACATCAATGATGCCAAAAAATTTGCCAATGACTTTAATGCTAAACTTTCAAATAACCTGAGTGAAAATCAAATAAAAGCAGTTATTGAGGGCTTACAATCTCAATTTGGTCAAATACAAAATTTGAGTGAGCCAAAATTTATTTCTGAAAATACATACTCTTTTTTGGTTGATCTGGAAAATGGAAAGATAAACTTAGTTCTAAAATTTGATCCACAAAATAAATTAGCAGGTATTTTATTTAAACCTTTAGATTCTTTGGTTTATCCAAAAATAAATAAAGATACAAGTATCAATGATATTATCAAACCTTATATGGATGAAAAATCTAATGTTGGTTTAGCTGTAGGAATTATTGATAATAATGATCAAAAAAATCTTGTCTATGGTAAAAATGACAAAGATAAAAAAACATTAATTGATAATCAAACTATTTTTGAAATAGGATCTATTAGCAAAGTTTTTACAAATATAGTCCTAGCTGATATGTCCTTAAATAAAGAGCTTAATCTAAATGATCCTATCGTAAAATACTTACCAAAATCAAAAAAAGCTCTTGAATTTAAGAACAGAAAAATAAATTTT
>JACMQJ010000182.1 GCA_014377055.1 Candidatus Sericytochromatia bacterium | reverse complement strand
TGGCTATATGATATTTTAAAACAATCAATTGATAAGTTAAGACAAAAAGGAAAAGTTATTAATAAAGGTGATATTGTTTTTGATAGCACCAGCAGCATAGATTATTTAACCCTTTATAAAATAAACCCCCATGAAATGAAAAGCTCAGAAAAATTGCTAAGTATGGTTAGAAAGTTACCAGATGTACAAAAAGAAATAATAGCATTGGTTGATTTTGAAGGTCTAAGTTGTACAGATGCAAGTCTGCTTTTAGATATGGATCTTGCAATAGTTAGAACTGAGTTGTATGAAGCAAAAAATACATTAAAACAGATATTTATGTTTAAATCTGAACCTGATATAAGTGAAAATATTCAAGATCCAAATTTGGATGATTCTGAGAAAGGACAATTTTATGGCATTGACCAGTTTGGAGTGTAAGGATGTTACATTATATCTAACTGAGTATTCAAGAGGACAACTTTCTCAACTTGATAATAAAGAGATAGAAGAACATCTTAAAGATTGTCGTGAATGTAGACGTGAAAATGAAATACTAAAAGATTTATCTATAAAAATTGATAAGTTAATCCCTGTTGTTGATAAACTGTATGAAAAAGATTTTATTTATAGACTATTTATTAATTCAAAGCCAGAGCCAATATTTTTTAAAATAATCTCATTATTAATAATTGCCAGTCTATTTATTTTTATATTTTCTGCTGCTTTTTATAAAACAAATAATCTAGCAAGTATAAATTATCTAAAATATAGAGCTGAACACATGTTCCAAGAAGACTACTATTCTAATCATCAGGCTGAATAATGAAGATTGACATCTTAACTCTTTTTCCTGATTTTTTTTTATCGCCTTTAAACAGCAGTATTTTAAAGAGAGCTCAAGATAATAACTCAGTAATTTTTAATTTAATAAATATTAGAGATTTTGCTGAAGACAAGCACAAAAAAGCGGACGACAGACCTTTTGGAGGTGGGTGTGGCATGGTTATGAAGCCTGAACCTATTTTTAAAGCTGTTGAAAGTATTGATAAAAATCAAGATACCAAGATAATTATGTTATGTCCAACAGGTAAAAAATATGATCAACAAAAAGCAATGGATCTTTCTAATGACGATCATTTGATTTTTATTTGTGGTCATTATGAAGGTATTGATGAAAGGGTCAGAAAACATTTGATAACAGAAGAGATTTCAATTGGTGATTATATTTTAACAGGTGGAGAAATAGCAACTTTAACCGTTATTGATTCGATAGTAAGACTAATACCCAATGTCTTGGGCAATGAAAATTCAGCTATTCAAGACTCTTTTAGTGATGGATTGTTAGATTGTCCTCATTATACACGTCCTGAAATATTTAGAGATATGTCTGTGCCAGAAATATTATTATCAGGTAATCATGCCAAAATAGATGAATGGCGTTTAAAAGAAAAGTTACGATTAACTTTGACTCGTCGCCCAGATCTATTACAAAATATTCAATTAGATAAAAAGACCTTAAAATATTTAAACCAAATAAAAAAAGAGATTAGTTCTAATCTAATTTAGATAATTAAAAATTATTATGCTCTCTTGTCAATAAAATAATTTTCTTCTATACTTAATTAAAGGTTAGTTAGTCTAACTAATAATAAATGGAAAATTACAATGCTCAAAAAAAATATAAAATATAGTTTAATTAGCTTATTACTTTTGACAAGTATCAATAATATTGCTTATGCAGATGAAATAAAAAAAGCTGAATCTCAAAAGATAGATATTCCAGAAAGTAAAAAAACTGATACTAAAGATGATGAAAATAAAGAAAATGACATCAAGAATAAAGTAAAAATGGGTGGTAGAAATATTAGTGCTTTTTCCCGAAAAGGTTATACAAGTGGTGTAGCTCTTGGTGGTTACTTTGATACAGAATTTATCGCACCATTAGGTGGTAATTCATATTTTAATCAGCACCATTTAATATTACAAGCATCGTCTTTATTTAATGATCGCATTTTCTTTAATACTGAAGTAGAGTTTGAGTCTGGTGGCATTTCTGATGAAAATCGTAATGGAGAAGTGAGAATTGAACAAGCATTTCTTGATTATAAGTTTAGTGATTGGCTTAATCTGAGAGTTGGATCTTTATTAATACCTGTTGGTAGATTGAATGTTTTACATGATTCGGATATTAGAACTACTACAGCTAGACCACTTTTTAGTAAAACTATTATTCCATCAACTTGGACCGAGTCTGGTTTAGGCTTTTATGGTACAGCTTATCCTAATGAAGAATTAGAATTTAATTATGAGCTTTATGTGACACAAGGTATTAATGATAAAATAAGTGACGGTCTTGGGTTGTCAGAAGCAAAACCAAGCCCTGCTAGTGATAATAATGCTGGTAAAGCTGTATCAACAAGAGTTTCATTAAGTCCATTTATTGGATTAGATTTTGGCTTAGGTGGTTATTATGCCAATTATGATGATAATAATAAAAAAGCATTAGGTATGATTGTTGGTGACTTTAATTACAAACTTGGTGCGTTTGAATTACTTGGAGAAGGTGGTTTTACAGCTTTTAATCCAGTTGATCAAAAAGATGATAAAGGTAAAGTAACCAGTGTTTTAAATGGTCCAATGTGGGGTTATTATCTTGAGGGGCATTATAATTTTTTTCCTGAATTTCTTAAATTTTCAGCATTAGGAAGAGATTTTACCAATCCATCAATTACACTTTTTAGTAGGATTGATCAAGTTGATACAGATTCAAGTAAAATTAATAATGATAGAGTTCAGTTATGTTTAGGTTTTAATTATAGACCTATAACTTCTGTGGTATTTAAATTTGAATACCAAATAAATCTACAAAATGATATTATAATAAAGAGAGATCCTACAAGAGAAAAGGCTAATAATCAATTTTTGGCTTCTGTAGCAGCAGGTTTTTAATAAAATGAATAAATTTAAAAAAATATTTTTAGCAATTAGCTTATCTACTTGTATATTTTTACCCCTAATAGCTTCTAATGCGTTGGCTGATGAAGAAAAAGGGGAGTATTATGAGCAAGTTTATCTAACCGAAAAGCAAGCTTTGACAATGGTTTTTGATACTCTAAAAGTAGAGAAAAAAGAAATAATCTTAAACCCTGAACAAAAAAAAATAATTCAAAAAAGACTAAAAAGAAAAATAAAAGAAAATTCTTTTTTTATTTATACAGGTAAAAAAAATAATAAAGTAGAAAAATATGCTTTTATTCTTGATGAACAAGGTAAGCATTTTCCTATGACTTTTATTGTTAGTTTGAATAATAAAGCAAGTGTTGAGCAAGTCGCTATAATGGTTTATAGAGAAAAAAGAGGCGATGGAGTCAAAACAAAAAGATTCTTAAACCAATTTAAAAATAAAAATGGTAAAGATGCAATTGAAATAGATCGAGATATTGTTCATATTACAGGGGCTACAATATCTTCATGGTCTATGACATCTGGTGTCAAAAAAGCAGTTGTTTTGACCGAAGAACTTGTTTTAAAATAAAAATATAATGAAAAAAAGTACAAGATTAATTCATAAATGGACAGGTCTATTATCATGTGTATTTATTTTGGTTGTTTCGATAACAGCTATTGCTCTTAATCATCATGACTTTTTTTCTTCTTTTGGAACAATAAAACAAGATAATACTTTTTCTAATTCACAAATAAAAAAAATGGCTATTGATCCATTTAATAATCAACATCTTATTGCTAGTGATGAAGACAAAAGTTTATTTAGCTCAGCTGATAGTGGCAAAAATTGGAAAAAACTAGAATTATTTGTACCAACTTATAAAGTTAATAATATAAGCTTTGATCCTTTTAAAAAAGATAACATCATTCTTTCACTCAGAGAAGCAGGTGTCTATATTTCTGACGATGGTGGTGATGTCTGGGATGAGTTAAAATTACCTTTTTTTCCAAATGAAGGTGAGAGTATTGATAATCTTAGCTTAGGTAAAGATAATATTATTATAAAAACACGTTTTGGTTTTTATACTTACAACACAATGAATAAAAAATGGAATAAACAATTATTTGATGCTAATTTAAAAAGTAAAATCTTAAGTAATGAAGAGTTTATTTATAATTTGCATACAGGTAAAATATTTGGCAATACAGGTATCTATATTTATGATTTTATTTCAGTTGGATTAATATTTTTAGCTATTTCTGGAATATATTTATCAATAAAACCAAAAAGAAAATTTAGAGTTATTTTAGACCAAAGCAAAAATCACGATATTATTCAGCTAAAAAAGCTATAATTAGTTATGAAAAAATCCAATTTTTTTTTATTAATATTCTTTTTCTTTATTTCGATAAAATCAGCTAATGCTAGCACGGACAAGTACGTACAAGCACAGTATATTATGGGAACTATTTATAAAATAGAAATATATTCTGATAACAAATCAAAAGCGAATCAAGCTTTTAATCAAACATTTTCGGAAATTAGGAAATGTGACTTAATACTGAGTAACTACAGAACTGATAGTGAGCTTACCAAAGTTCTTGATGAAGCATACTCTCACCCTGTAAAAATATCAGATTATTTTTTTGAAGTAACTGAACGCTCATTATATTTTTCAAAAATAACTGACGAAATGTTTGATATTACAATTGAACCTTTAGTTAATTTATGGGGGTTTAAAAACAAAGATTTTCATCAACCTTCTGATTTACAAGTACAAACGATTAAAAATGATATTGGCTATAAAAATATTATTCTTGATAAAAAGAATAAGACTATTTTTTTGAAAAGTAGCAAAATAAAATTGGATTTTGGTGGTATTGGCAAAGGTTTTGCCGTTGGTAAGGCTGCAAATATTTTAAAAAAATGTGGAATAAAATCAGGTGTTATTGATGCTGTTAGTAGCCAATATTATATTGGCTCACCACCAAAACAAAAATTTTGGAAAGTTGGCATAAAAAATCCTCGTAATCCAAACAAAATAATAAAATACTTATATTTAAAGGATATGTCTTTGTCAACATCAGGAGATTATGAACAATTTTTTATAAAAAAAGGTCATAGGTACAGCCACACTATTAATCCAAAAACAGGATATCCAATTAAAGAAGAAAATATTTCATCAACAATTATCTATAGTGATGCAACAGATTCAGATGCTTTGTCCTCATCAGTAAGACTACTTGATGAACAAAAAACAAAAAATATACTTAAATTCTTCCCTAACATACAAATAATTAAAATTAAAAATATAGATGGTAAGTTGGGAATTATTATTTATAAATAACTTTGAGTTAATACAAGCAATTAAAAAGAGCTAGTTTAATATTAAACTAGCTCTTTTTGTTCTAAAAAATTTATTTTTTAAATGTTCTTACATAAGAAATTACAGCCCATCTTTGTGCTTCAGAAAGACTATCTTTCCAAGCTGGCATTGCACTTCCCTTAACACCTATTTCTAAGGTTTTAAATAAATCAGAATCTTTTGCATTTACTGGATATTTAAATTTACCTTCAGTAAAATTTCTAGGTTTTGGATTGAGGGCCGCTGCTGCAGGACCTTGACCATTACCTGCTAAACCATGACATCCAGCACAATTACCTTCAAAAACTACTTTACCCTCTTTTACCATTTGTGGTGTAAAAGTCGGAGCTGATGCTGCTACGGTAGATCCAGCCGCTTTTTCGCCTTCTGGATTCCTCCAATCCCCTATAGAAGTACCTAATCTCTGTATATAAGAAATTAGTGCTTTACCTTCTTCTGTAGGTCTAGTAATATCAGCTTCTCCATCTTCTTTTTTTTCAAAATACCAAACAAATTTTGGCATTATCGAACCCTGTGTCATTGCTTGTGGATTTGCCAAGTGTCCATATTGCCATCCATCGGTTCTTTTTCCGCCTTCTCTAGCTAAATCTGGTCCAATTCTTCTTGTTCCAAATGTATGTGGAAAGTCATAGGCATATTCTCCTGCTTGTGAAACAGGACCATATCTTTTTTCATCTCCGCCAATTGGTCTAACAAATTGTGAATGACAAATCCAGCAATTTTCTCTAATATATATTGCTTTACCTAGTTTTTCTTGTTCAGTATAACCTCGTACAGCTACAATATTTCCTTTATAATCCTTTACTTTGGGAACATCATGTTTTGAGAAGAAAGCTGGATAAGCATAACCTACGAAGAAAGCAAAGAAGTACAAACCAACTCCAGCACCCAACATTGCTCCCTTAAAACTTGTTGTTACATTACTCATTAAACTAAAACCTCCTGTCTATTGCTGACAAAATCTTCATCAACTAAACGTCCAACTTTTGCAGTCATATACATGTTATAAACAAAGCAAGCTGCACCGAGCATCATCAAAGTACCACCAACTGTTCTTACCGCCCAAAATGGTGATATAGCTTTTACTGTATCAATAAATGCTACATTACTTTCAAGATTTAACATGCCACCTTGTACAAGACCAGCTCCCCAAAGTGTAAGAGCCATAATTGCAAAGCCCACTAATGATAACCAAAAATGCCATCCTGATAATTTTTGGCTGTATATTTGTCTTCCTGTAAGCTTTGGCCAAATATAATAAATACCTGCCCAAGTCCACATAGTGAATACTCCATAAATTGCCAAATGTGCATGTCCTACTACCCAATCAGTAAAATGGATAATTTGTTGCATACTTCTTAGAGCTTGAGTTGGACCTTGAAAACAAGTAATTACATAAAAAACAGCTCCAAGCACCATAAATTTGACTTCAATATGCGAGCTTAACATGTGCCACTTGCCCTTCATCGTACCAACTTGATTGGTAATTACACTCCAGACAGGCATAATTAGCATCATGCTTGACATAATAGCAATGGTTTGTACCCATGTATCGATTGGACTAAATAAATAATGATGTGCTCCTGTAAATGGATAGAATAATGCTAGACCCCAAAATCCAATCATTGAGAGCTTATGACTATATACAGGATTTTTTGTTATTACTGGCATAAAGTAATAGAGCATTGCTGTACCCATCGGTGTGATCCATAGACCTACAACAGAATGTAAATAAAAGCCTTGAATTGCAGCATTATCAACACCTGCAAAAAAATACGGATTGATTAAATTCCCCAAAACATAATTAATTGTTGACCAAGTAAATCCAGCAGTTAAATACCATAATGAAACATAGATATGTTTTTCTTTTCTATTAGCTATAGTAAAAAATATTTGTGTTGTTATCAAAGCAAAAATCATTGATACAGGCACATCTACCCATACAGGCCACTCACCAACTTCTACACCTTGGCTATAACCAGCTAAGAGAGAGATTTGACCTATAGTAGATACTACTGCCCAAGAGTACACAACTACATAACTTACTTTGGGCCAAACCATTTTTATCCCTGTAAGTTTGGGAACCATATAATAAGCCATACCAAATGCAGCAGTTGTAAACCAGCCAAAAGCAACACCATTCAAATGGAAAACTCTTAGTCTTCCAAATGCCAACCATGGAATATATCCCAAGAAGTCAGGATAATTAAATTTAATTGAGGTGAGTACTCCACCTAACATACCAACTAATAGCCATACAAAAGCATAGTATAAACTCATCCGTACAAGTTTTTTGTCTACTACTTCTTCTTTTTGGCTAATCGCTTTTTCCGACACTACAGCCATGAGAACCTCCTAAATAATTTATTATTTATATTTTTAAACATTCGTAGTATTTTTTACTAAGGATGTTTTATCAACCTCGATTAAATCAGCAACTAGATTAATTTCTCTTTCAAGTAGATAGTTGCTCCTATTCGCCTTACCAACCAAATAGTATTTACCATCATTTTCCATTAGCCACAATTGATTATGACTAAAATAATTAATAATTAATGCAACAATTAATAAGATAAAACCAAAATAAACCAATGGTATACCCTGATCTTTCTTAATTTGTAGACCTGTAAAAAGAACTATATCTTTTAATTCTACCTTTGAACCATTAACATTAACAGTATCATTTTTGATTAATTGATTGATTGGTTGTCCATCAAGATCAAAAACAAAAACTTGATTTTTTTTATCCATAAAGAAGACAGCATCTGTCTTACCAAGTTTTATTTTATCACTAACATTTCCTTTATCACTTTTTAATGGTTGTAAAGCAATATTTTTGGCAACCCCATCAATCACAACTGCAAGATGACTTATACCCCATGATGCCTGATAAAAGTAAACTCCATTATAAACCAATGGTTCATTAACCGAAATAGTTTGTCTGTCTAGCTCAAAGTTTGTTTTATTATCCAAAACCGATAAATCACTATAATATTGCTTGACCATACCATTAGGATGGAAAACCATTCTAAATGAATTAACTTTAATTGACCAGTTTTCTGATTCAGATGTTACCCATTTACCTTTGCTTTCAGCTCTAGCAACAATATTTTTGATTGATATTTTTTCAAAAGGAACAAGAGGTGCAGAGGATTTAAAGCTAGTTAATATACTTAATGAAACACCTAATAAGATGGTAAATAAACTAATATGAGAAAACATTGCACTCGTCTTGGCTAATTTACCTCTTTCAAAGTGTAGTAATCCTTCCTTTTCGTTGATCAATCTAAAACGTCTTTTTTTGATTACTTTTTTTGCTTTCTCAAAATCAGCACCCTTTATCTCAAGAAGTAATGGGGAACGTAAAAGATGTTTTTTGGCAGGTGTTTTGGTGATTTTGAATAAATTAACAAAGATCGGATAAACAATAGTGTAAGTTGATATTGATAACGTAATAAAAAAAACAGCTAATGAAGCTAAGAAGATAGGACTTTTGTATAGGTCATAAGATTGCGTGCCTATGATTATACTTTTTAGGATACTAGGTATTTTAGCATTTTCTATTTGTTTTACATCACCTTGAGGTACTACAGAACCAACTATAATTAGAACACCAAAATATATTTGCCAATATATTCCAGCCTCTCTCGAAATCATAAACTTATAAAACTTTTTCATAAGTAAAACACTTTGTTAATCAATAGTTATTCTTCACTTTACAGAAATTATATTCATAAAAACCTTCACTAACAATTATAACATTTGTAATTTTTGCTATTAAATACCCTTAATATAAATTTTAGAAATTATTAGATTAAGATTAGATCTAGTCATAATAATAAGCTGAAAAAATAATTTTATTTGATGCTAAAGACAATCTTTTAATTCACCCTAATGTGATATTCCTTAATGAAATTTTAAGTTAGATGATTTATAATTAAATCATAAAAGTTTTTAAGGTAATTTTAATGAAAATAAAAAAAATGTTAAATTGTATATTGTTACCAATATTTATTTTAAGTTGTTCTGTGCCAACTAATAATCATGAATACGGAACTGTAAATATTAATTTTAAATTCCCACAAAAAGGCTTCTCAATAAAAGCTATTCCTGAAGAAACTGATTATATTAATATGAAAATAAGTAGTAATACCTCAGAAACCATCACAAAAAGAATTAATAGAAATGACAGTGGCAAAAAAGTTTCTATTAATAATTTATCTATTGGTGAAAAAAAAGTTGAGATACAAGCCTTTGACAAAAATAATACCGAATTAGCTAATACTCAAGGTAATGTAAAAATTGAAGCAGGTAAAACTTCACAAATAACTTTGGAGTTAAAAGAATTATTGGACGACCTAAATATTACTCTTAATAATCTTCCTGATGATAGTGAAATTATTTCTGAGCTTAAAGTTGGTTCAAAAGTTATTCAAAAGCAAAGTACTGGTAACAAAATTAATTTTGGTAAATTTGCACCAGGTAAAGCAAAATTAACTGTTGCTGTTTTGGCTAATGATGCAACCCCATTAGCTTATGTTTCCGCCAAAGAAATTAATATTTCTAATAATGTTTCTGTTGCTCTAACAAAAATTGACTTAAATAGTTACACAGATCTAACATATAGTAAGATTTTATCAATTATTTCTAATGCTATTATTGATTTTAAAGATAATAATAAACCTGTAGTTAATTCATTTAAAGTATTTGTTAATGATAAAGAAAAAGTTATTCCACCTTTAAAAAAATCTATCTGCGTTAATTTAGGGGATAAATTGAGAGTAGAAGCTGATTCGTCTGACAAAGATGGAGATAAATTAAACTATTTTTGGGAAAAAATAACACCATTAAATGATGGTAATTATAAAGCATTGCTTGAAAATGAAAGAGGTAATATATTAAATCAAGTAGTAGATAATACCTCAAATACCTATTCAATTAGCTTTATCTTGACTGATAAAAAATCATTAGTAGGTCCAGAAACAATATATTTTGAAATTTCCAAAAATCCATGTACGGAATAAAATTGGCAGATCCAAAAACTGTCTATTTTCGTATTTCACCAACTCCATGTAATAAAATAATAGTAGATAAGAGTTAAAAATAGCAATGCAGTCAAAAATTTTAGTAGAAGTAGAACGTAATGGCATAGTCGAAAGTGTACATCGAGGTTGGGTTGCCGTTTGTGATTCTAAGGGAGAATTAATTAATGGTACTCATAAAACTTTCCCTAATGTTTTTTTTCGTTCATCACTAAAACCTATACAAGCCTTACCTTTTTTATTTAGCAAAGGAATGGAAACCTTTAAATTTGGTTTACGTGAATTAGCAATAATATGTAGCTCTCATAGTGGTGAAGAAATTCATACGAGCATAGTTAAACATATTCTTGATACTATTGGCTTAGATCAGTCATATTTAAAATGTGGTACTCATATACCCTACAGCTCAAAAGTAGCAAATAAGCTTATCATAGATAATCAAGAACCATCTTTATTGCAATGTAATTGTTCAGGTAAGCATTCAGCTATGTTAGCTGCCTGCTTAATCAATAGTTGGGATCTAAAAAATTATCATGAATATGATCATCCATTACAAAAATCGGTCAGGGAACATCTAGGTAATATCTTGGATATTGATTCTAATAATTTAAAATGGGGTATAGATGGTTGTGGTATACCTACTTATGTTTTACCTCTTGACAAATTAGCTCAAATATTTGCAAGGATAACTAATGCTGAGAATAATAAAAATGAATATATGGAACATTTCTTGATGATTAGAGAAGCATTTCTAAATTTCCCGTATGTCATTGCGGGTCACGATCGTGTTGATACTGTTATGATGCAAGCATTACCGACAAGATTTCTTTCAAAAATTGGTGGTGAAGCTATTTTGGGTTTTAGCTCAATCAAGGAAAAAATAAACTTAGCAATAAAAATAGAAGATGGTATTAATAGACCCATGATACCAACTATTATCAAAAGCTTAAAAAATATTGGACTTAATATTGATTCAATACCAACATTACACGATTTAGAAACAACTAATATATATAACAACGATAAAAAGATTGTTGGCAAAGTAAAACCTGTTGTAAAATTTGTGTATTAACAGAAAAAACACACTTAATTAACATACTATAAATAAATAATAGATTGAAAAAAAATAATTTATACCTTACAATATATAAGCTAAACTTTATTTAAAATTAATAGCTTAATATTTGTTTTTGAGGGAGTAAAAATTGAAAAAAGAAAATTTTGCTATAGATGAAAGCTCAAGTTCGGAATCTGAAAAAATAATGGCTGTTGGCTATGTCTGGACTAGCCCTAATATACATGATCCTGAAGAAATAGCAAAAAAAGCT
>JACMQJ010000181.1 GCA_014377055.1 Candidatus Sericytochromatia bacterium | reverse complement strand
TTGCGTTGCACCACTAAAGTAAATTTGTTGGGTATTAATATTAGTTCCATTTGTATCATAACTAACTTTAATAACTGAGCTTGTTCCGTTAGAAGCAATATACAATATATGATTTGTTGTATCTATTGCTATATCTTGAAAATCTGTTCCAGAAGCACCAGTCAAACCAAGTTTTGAATTTTGTCTACCATCACCAGATGTATTGAAACTATAAACATTATTTTGGGATTGTGCATAAGGTATTCTATTTGCTGTAAACACTCTAGCTCCATCGGTTGCAACTCCTGCTAATTCTGAAGGTAAAGCATCTCCGACAGTTCCTGATATAGTTTTTGATATTGTTCCAGATGAATCTACTATTTGAATAGCTCCTCCAGAAGCCGCAGATGAGAAGAATGACGCTTTATAATAATCACTAACATAAATTTTTCCATTTCTTACATCAATTCCTCTAGGTTGTAAGACTAAACCGTCTGCAACATTAGATCTATTAGCATTACCTCTAGGGTCTTGGGTTGGTGTTGGAACAGGTGTTGGTGTTGGAGTGGGAACAGGAGTTGGAGTAGGTAAAGGAGTAATAGTTGGAATCGGGGTTGGTGTTGGAAGTGCGGTAGCAGTTGCAGTTGATGTCACTGTAGCATTTGGGTCTACTGGTGCTGTTGCTACAGCATTTGGATCTATAGCAGGCGAAGCAGAAGTAGTAACTGTTGCACTTCCAGAAGCTACAATAGACGAACTTGCAGATGAGGCAGGACTTGCAGATGAGGTATTTGTAGGATCTGTAGACCCAGTATTAGGTATAGCATTATCAGTTGGATTTGTGGTAGGAGTTGTAGTTGTATTATCAAAACCAGGTATGTTTATATCTGCCGCATTTATAGATTGTATTGGAGCTTTAGTTGGTGTAACTATTTTGACTGGAGTTTTTGTACCACATGCAGCTAAAACAACAACACTCAATGATAGAGCAAGCGATATAAAACCTTTAATTTCTTTTTTTTGCATTCAAGTCTCCACTCCGCAATTATTTAAATCTATAAATTAGAAAAATACATGTAATCTTCTTATATTATAATCTCAACTCTAGCCTATTTACTTGCGTTATATTAATAAATTTTATTGTTTTAATATTAATTATGTGACGTAAAAAACATTTCTATAAAATATTTTTTCTGATATGATTTTTAATTGTATTGATTTGGAGATAAGTAAGATGAAAATAGTTAATTCTAGTGAAATGAAACATATTGATAATATGACTATTAATGAATTTGGCTTGCCTTCACTTGTATTAATGGAAAGAGCTGCTTTAGGAGTTGTTGAATTTATAAAGAATGATTTATCACAAATTATAAGTTCTGATAAAAATACAATTATAGTTGCTGGTACTGGTAATAATGGGGCTGACGGTTTAGCAATTGCACGTCTTTTATTTTCAAATTATAAAAAAGTTAAAGTTATTCTTATCGGTGATGAGCAAAAAAGAACTGTCGAAAATTTATTACAACTACAATTAATAAAAAAATTAGGAATAAAGTTTTCTTATTATTCAGAAAAAACATTTCCAAAACTATTATTAGAATCAGATTTAATTATAGATGCAATTTTAGGGATAGGAATTAAAAGAGATCTTACTGATCAATATCTTAAAGTTGTTGAACAAATAAACAATTTTGATGGTAAAAAAATATCTGTTGACATACCTACAGGTATCAACACCGATACAGGAAATATTTTGGGTAATGCCGTCAAATCTGATTATACAATTACCTTTGGTTTTATTAAAGTTGGTATGTTGATGGATCAAGCTCTTGATTATGTTGGTAAAATAAAAGTAATAGATTTAGGCTATCCTGATTTTTATCAAGAGGACTTAAAAATAAATTATCTTGAAGAATCATTGATCAAAACTATTTTTCCTGAACCAAGAAAAAAAAGCTCTTTTAAAAATACTTATGGACGAACACTTTTAATAGGTGGCTCTGAAAACATGAGTGGAGCTATAGTCTTATCTGCAAAGTCAGCCTTAAAAGTTGGCTCTGGATTAGTAAATATTTTAGTACCTAAATCTATTCATTCAATAGTTGCTCAACAAATACCTACAGCTATGACAGCCTCATTTGATTCTGATAATTTACTCCAAGTATTAAAAGAAAATATAACTAATGTTGATTCAATTGTTATTGGACCAGGTGCTAGTGAACATCAACATATAAAAAAAATTTTAGAATATATTTTAGAAAATTTTGAAAGACCTATTGTAATAGATGCTGATGGATTAAATGTACTTTCTGAAAACATGAATTTGATCGAAAAAATAAAATACCCTGTGATACTTACACCACATATTGGAGAGCTTGCTAGATTATTAAATATTACAACATCAAAGATTAAAGAAGATCGATTAAAATCAATTAAAATATTTACTAATAAATACAATGCTATTCTTGTTTCAAAAGCAGCAAAAACAATTATTTCAGATAAAAAAAATATTTTTATTAATTCCACAGGTAATCCAATTTTAGCAAGAGGTGGAACAGGAGACATATTAAGTGGTATGATTGGAGGTTTACTTGCTCAAAAAATAGAACCCTTAAATGCAGCATTATTAGGTGTATATTTACATGGTTTAGCTGGAGATTTAGCACTTAACGATTATGATGAAAACTCTATTATTACAGAAGAATTAATTGGATATATATCTAAAGCTTTCAAATTTATCAGAAATGTTTATTAATAGTTGAATTTTTTTTTAATATTGGTAATAATTATTTTGGTGTTATTAGAATTATAGTTAGTTTCGGTTAAAAAGTACTCAACAAAAAGTGTATTAGAATGTAGTTATTTATTAGTTTTGTAGATATGATTTACTTAAAAAAGTGAGCAATAAAAAAACCTTTGTTAGGAGTAATATTGAATAAACTAACTACCATTTAAATACTTAC
>JACMQJ010000180.1 GCA_014377055.1 Candidatus Sericytochromatia bacterium | reverse complement strand
ATCCCGCAATGTTTAAAACGAGCTTTTATAGGCTTACCTTATAATCCAGAAAAGCAAGGAGAAGCTATAGGATTTTTAAAGGATGGGAGAAGCTATTATACCATTAGCGAGGGCAAACCGCGAGTTAGCTTTAAAAAGATATAATTATATTTAATATTTAAGAATCTTAGAAATTAATTCTGTCCTAGATTTTACACCTATTTTAATATAAATATTTTTTAGATGTTGATTAATTGTACTTGCTTTAATGCCTAGTTTTTGAGAAATAGCAATGTTGGTTAATCCATCTGTTATATGTTCAACAACTTCTTTTTCTCTATGTGTTAAATCTTGTAACAAAGTTTCTTTGTTTTTGTAAATGATATTAATATACTCCAGCATTTTCTTTGCTACATATGGCGAAGTAGCGGAACCATCCTTTTTGTAATTTTCTAAAGCTAAACTTATTTCATGAAGTGGCATGCCTTTTATAAGATAGCCAGAAGCTCCGTTTTGAATTGATTTTATGATATTTTCGCTATCATTAAAAGCGGTAAGCATTACTATTATAGTTTTTTGAAAGTAAATTTTAAGAATGGGTATTGCCTCAATTCCAGATATATCAGGAAGATTTATATCAAGGAGTATAATATCTGGAATTGAAACGTCGTTTTTTTTTATTTGTTTTTTTAAAGCAGTTATACTTTCAAAAGCAAAACTAAGTATATAATTTTCTTGACATTCAAAATAATCTGAATAATTACTTAATAATAATTCATTATCCTCAATTATTCCAATTCTTAATAATTCGTTTGGCATCCACTAAGGGGGATAAATATAATTGAATTTAATATAGATATTTTATTTTTAAAGTGGCAGTTATATTTTGGTTTCTTATTCTACTATTTTCTGCAATGGAAAAGCTGCAATTTTGTATTGCACAAAGTCTATTTATAATAAATAGCCCAACTCCAAAGTCCGTTTCTCCGTTTTCATAATTATTAATCTTTGGCAAAGATCCTTTCGAAGTATAATCTAAGACTCCGTGGTTAATAATATTGATGGATATGTAGTGTTTGTCTATTATTAAGAAATCTAAGGTTATAGGCGTATAAGCTGATGAAAATTTAAAGGCATTTGCAGTGATTTCTTTAATTATCTTAATAAGATAGTTAGTAGGAAATGCTATAAAGCCTTTATAGCTCCTATCTATATTCAAAATATTTAAGTCAGATATTCGATTGTTTTTTTTAGAAGCGTCTTTGAGAATATTTATTGTTATTTCTTTCAATTCTTTAATAGAGATTATATCTGGTGCCAATGTTTTGATATCATTTAAATAACTAATAAAATCAATAAGTTTATCATTGGTATCCTTTAATCTTATGCCAGATTCTTTTATGCATTCAATATATTTATGTATTTCTGTTTTATCAAAATTGTCAAATGAAGATAACAATAGATCACTTAATCCAATTATTCCATTTAAAGGGGTATTGTATTCGTGTCCAATAATTTTATTTAAGTTATCTAATTTGTGTTTTAGTGTCTTTAATTCTTCTTTTTTTTGGTTTTCAACTTTTTCTAACCTAAGGTTTATAGTTGTAATTAAGTCTTTTGTTGTAAATGGCTTAGTTAGATAATCATCTGCCCCCATATTCATTCCCAAACGCATGTCGGCTGTTTCTACTTTTGCAGTTAGAAAAATAAAAGGGATTGATTTGAATTCATTACTTTCTTGAATATTTTTTAAAATTTCATATCCAGATATTTTTGGCATCATAATATCACAAAGGATAAGATCTGGTAAATTTTCTTTAATGCTTTTCAAAGCTAAACTACCATCGTCAAATGCTTCTACTAAAAAAGAGTGATGATTTAAAATGTCATATAAGTTCTCTCTTATTACATCATCATCTTCGATGATAACAATTTTATACATAAGTAATAGATTGATACAATTTGCTTATTTTTTCTAAAGTTTTGGTTAAGTAACTCTTATACATATACTTTGGGTATTTTATGAGCAGTTTATTAATGGCTCTATTAAGATCTGCAAACTGCATAGGCTTAAAAAATACTGCGCTTATTCCTAAGTCTAATAATTCATCAATATTAGAAGTTGTTATACCAGTAAGTATAATTATGGGGGTGAAATGAAAAATAGTTTGTTTTCTTAAATTTTCAATTAGGTTGTTAATTAATCCATCGGGTAAAGAAATATCACATATTATAAGATTTGGATTGAATTTAGCAATCCCTTTCTTAGCGCTTTCTATAGTTCTATAAACCGCAACGTCATAATCTTTTACCATCAGCAAATGCTTTAAATTTTCAGATAGATAATAATTATCTTCTATTAGGGCAATTTTCTTCATTAAATTATAGGGGTAAATAAATTGTAAAAATTGACCCATGGTTTTCCTTGGATTCAACAGTTATTGTTCCATTATGTAGTTCTGTCATGTGTTTAACCAATATTAATCCAATTCCTGATCCGGAAATATTCCCTACGTTAGAGGCTCTACTAAATGATTGGAATAACTTTGGAATGTCTTTTTTTGGAATTCCAATTCCATAATCTTTCACAATAATTTTAACATTCATTTCTTCAAAATAAATAACTAACTCAGGTTGATTTAGATGTTTTGAGTACTTAATGGCGTTACTTAGTAAGTTTATAATAACATGAACAAATAGCTTCCAATCTAAAGCAACAGGAAATGGTTTACCTACAACTTTAAATTTTATTTTCGGTGCATTTTCTAAACTAAAATCTTCTTCTAATAAATCGGTGATTTTTTTAACTAGATCAATTTTTTTAAGATCAATATTAACATTACCAGTTTCAACTTTTCCTAGTAATAATACATTACTCATTAAATCTCCAATTCTTATAATTTGACTAATAATACTTTGATAATGCTTCTTATTTTTATCTATAAGTACTTTTGAAGTATTTAAATTAATGATTTCTAAAAGCTCAACGCTAGACAGTATTCCTGCTAATGGAGTTCTTACTTCATGAGATACCATTTGAATAAAGCCAGTTTTTAATTGATTTATTTCTTTTTCTTTTTTAACTATCTCTAAAAGAATTATTTCTTTTTTATATTCTTCTGTGATGTCTGAAAATGTCCCCCAAATAGATTCAAGCTTGGTGTTATTGTCATGTATTTTAGAGAAAAATGCCTTAACATATTGATAGGAATTATTGGTTTTTAATTTCAGTTTGATACTTAAATCTATTTGATTATTGTTAGATAGATAATTTTTAAATTCTTTTTTCGCTTCATTTTCTAAAAAAAATGAAGATATATGTTTGCTTAGCGTTTCTTTTTCTGTTAAGTCAGTTAAACTACGCCATGCTGTATTCATCATTGTAAAGTTTCCTTTTTCATTTGCTTCAAATACTACGTCTTTTAAATTAGACAATAGCTGTTTGTTTCTATTTGCCTCTTCAGTTATTTTTTTGTCTTTTTTATTGATTTCAGTAATATCTAGCCCATAACCCACAATAAATTTCAAATCTTTCTTTGAATTTAGAAAAGGGTTTAAAATTCTTAAAATAGTTTCCGTTTCTCCATTTTTCTTCGTTTTCGTATCTTGCCATGAATGAATTTTCTTTGAATTTAGAACCTTAAGATGTTGCTCTTCTCTAAAATAAGCAATTTCTATATCCACGTTTCTGAATTTACAATAGTCGTAATCTGTTTTCCCTACCATCCATGCTCTTAATTTATCATCTTTGATTGCCATTTTATTGATAAATACATAATTGTGATGAACATCAAATACAACAATGTCAGCGGGGATATAATCCAAAATATTTTTATAAAACTGTTCATTAGTAGCTATTAATTTTTTATTTCGGATGTCATCAGTAATATTATTATAAATCCAATTATGACCTGCAAATTCTCCATTTATAATGTATGGGATATAAATTAGCTCAACGTGGCGGTCATTAATTATTTCAAATTTCTGCGTATCTCTTATCTTTGCCTTTATACATTTATTTATGAAATTCATAAATATTGGGCTATCAACAAATTGATTTTTTGCACTTTCTGCCATGCTAGTGCAATCTAATCCTACTAATTCACTCGGTGCCGCAGGAATATTAAATAGATTAATGAATTCCATATTTACTGAAATAATCTTCCTATCAATATCTTCTAATAAAATACCAAAAGGTAGATTTTTTAAAATAAATGAAGATTGATTAATTTCAGTTTGATTTTTCATCTTTTTTTAACTTAAAAAGATTTTGTGTAATAATTTTTTAAAGCTGTATACCTCAATTGGTTTTGCCATAAAATAATTCACACCAGTTTCTTTTATTAAATTCTCTGTATTAAGTACTGCTGCTGAAATTACAATTATTGGAATAGTTTTAGAAATTTCTCTAATAATTATGGAAGCTTCAATACCATTCATGTTAGGCATATAGATATCCATTAAAATTAAGTCAAAATTAAATTGTTTAAATTTACTAATGGCCTCAACCCCATCTGCCGCAACTATAACTTCAAAATTTAATGGTCTCAATATTCTTTCTAATAAAAAGACATTTATTATATCATCTTCTGCAATTAAAATTTTTTTTGGAATTATATTTAACGCGATGAGTTCTTTATCAAAGTCTAGCTCTATCATTACTTATTAAATTAGATATCTTTAATTTTTGTCAAATTGAAGAAATCTTAACGGATTCTTTATACCTTATTTGAGGTATAAAAAAGTGTTTTTATAAGTTATTTTTAATTTCAAATAGACTTTATAGCTTAATTTTTATAATTCTTAATCAACTCATAATAGAAGCTAATTCCTTTTTTATATTCTGATATTTTGATTCGCTCATTTACCCCATGAAAACCTTCAGGATCGGTAAATGGACTAAAGCGAAATATTTGAGAAGTGATGTTTCCAAAATATCTGGCATCGGTAGCACCTAAAACTAAATATGGTGCAACAATAATATTTTGATGAAAAGCAGAAATGGTTTTTTGGATATATTTAAAAGTGGGGTCATCAACATTTGCTACTTGTTTAGGTTCATTTCCTTTGCCAATTGGAGTAATTTTTATAGAATCGTTATTAATT
>JACMQJ010000179.1 GCA_014377055.1 Candidatus Sericytochromatia bacterium | reverse complement strand
TCTATATCAATAATAATAGTTACACCATGATTCATATTCATTGCCAGAGCTTGAGCTGCACCTGTATAACCAAAACCTGATGTTACCATAATTTTTCCATCAAAATCCCCATAGTAATTTTTGTTAGCTAGATTATTAAATGCCAAATAGTTATCTTCGATAATATCTTGCATACCAATATCCATATAACTTTGTTTTTGCATTGTATTATATGCTTGATAAGAAAATTCTTTTAAATTAGAAAGGTCAGAAAATTCAGCTTTATTGGAATTTATGACAATAACTTTTGGAGATGTTTTGTTAGTGGTTTTTATTTCAAAAACTTTACCATTTTCTATAATTAAAGTTTGATCATTTTCTAAAGCCATGATGCTTCTTACATTATGTTTTAGATTAACCCAATCGACTAATTCTTCATATTCATAAGCAGGTAACTTTCCAAAATATTTGGATACAGAGATTTCAGAATGATTAATTAACATCCTTAGAAAGGATTCTTGTTCCCAATCTTTTGTACTAATAAACAAGCCTCTAGGAACTGATGGAACAAAATTTTGTTCACCAGACACTAGCTCAATGACACCTGTATCAGGCTCATATATACTTCTACTTATTACACTTGTCAAGACTTTAACCTCTTCGTTACTATCAATCTTGCTTTTACTTAGTTAAATTATATCATAACTTAGTTATTTCAATATTTAGCGATAGATAAACAATCAATTAAATATTTTAGACATATCTACAAGGTCTGCTGTGACTAATAATGTAAATTATTAGTTTTAAAATGAGAACACTTGACAAGATAAACCATTCTTTGTTCCTTCCTTTTCTTAGCCCCACTTTGCAAAGGAGGGTTGGGGGGATTGATGGATTAGAAGGTTAGGATGGATTTATTCTTAACGCTATAATATTAATTTAGCAAATGCTTAAAATCCCTCTAACTCCATTTGCAAAGGGAGAAAAAGGTTACTGGCAAAAATTATATATGATAATAATAATTTTTTTCATTGCAACAAGTCTAACTCATAAAAAATAACTGCAACCCACATATAAAAGGAGTTGCAGATTTTCTTATAGATTAGCGTCTGCAAAGGCAGCGATACGACCTCTAATAACCTTAGACATAGTTATACCGCCCACCAAATCACTAGTTTTAGCATGTTTTAACATAATAGCAAGAGCATTATTATACTTAGATAAATGATGATGATCTATTTGATGAATATCACCAATAATAACAACTTTACTTCCCTCAACTACACGAGTTAACATTAACTTATTGACAGAAGGTGAACTGTTTTGCCATTCATCAAGTATCAAAAAGCCACTAAGATTTGAGCCTCTCATCTGATTGATATTAATAACTTCAATACCATTTTCTTCAGCAAATTCTTTACTACTTGACTGAATAGGAATAGGCTTTTTGCTATTCAATGCTTCTTCTTGATCTATATGAATATATGTTTCGATTGCATCATAAAGTGGATAAGTAAAAACACCAAGTTTTGAACTTTCATCACCTTTTAAAAATCCTAGCTGAGCTTCTGAATCACCAGCAGTAATAGTATTACGACAATATTTTATCCCTGACAACATTTTATTTGAATTTAACTGACTAAATTTTAATGCCCCTTGTAATGATAAAAGATTTTTACCACTACCTGTAACACCTGCACAAACAACTATAGGTACATCTTTATCAATTAACATATTTAAAAAGAAAATCTGCTCCTTATTTCGTGGTCTAACAGTTAGCTTTCTGATTTCTTTTTCATCAATAATATGAAAACCATCTTGTTTATAAAAAGCTAAAATATGTTGCCCTGTATCATCACAGATAAATTCGACATTGGTAAAAATAGAAAACTTTTTATCATAATCAACATCTTTTGAGTATTGGATTTTTTCTTTTTGTTCTGAGCTAATATGAATAACTTCAATAAACTCTAAATTTTCGACATCGTCAGATCTATTTCTTTTGAGTGGCTCTGAGTTAAGCTTCATTGATATTGCTCTGATTCTCATTGCTATGTCATTTGATACAACTGTAGAACCAGGAAAAGCACTTGCTATTTCTAATATTTTTCGATCATTTAAAATATTTAGTTGTTCTTTTTGTTCATTAACTCTATAATGTTTTTTTGAAATTAGCTCAAAAATTGAATCATGAATCATGATAACAACAATAGATAGCTTATCTCCTTCAAAATCCATATCATATTCTTCAAGAGTAACAGATTCGTCAAGTAAACGATTAAATTCTCTTGCTTGAAAATTTATATCTTCAAAGCCTTTCTTTTTTCCGTCTATTTCATCAAGAGTTGTTTCTGGTATCACAACTCGATTTTTACCACCTTCTGATAATGGAAAAATACTATAAACATCATCTAAAATAATTGATGTATCTATAATGTAAGTTTTGTCATATTCCCTTGTACTCACTTATCAATCCTTTCTACATTTTTATCTGTTGTATATATAATCTATAATTTGTTTTTTTAATATAAAATCAATTAACTTTCAGCAATTAACTGATATATTGATAGTATCATTTTTGCATCGTGATTGTAAGGTAAAATTTTAATGAAAGTTACTGTTAAAGCAAATACTAATATAGCTCTGGTTAAATATTGGGGTAAAAAAGACGAAAATTTAAAAATTCCTCTTAATAATAGCATATCTATGACCTTAGACAAGCTTTATACTATTACAACCTCTGATATTTTTGATAATGATCATGATCAGGTTATTTTTAATAATAAAGACGCTTCAGAAATATCTAAAAATAAAATAATCAAATTTGTTGACCTTTTTAGAAATGAATATAAAAGAAAAGAGAAACTAATTATCAAAACAGAGAATAACTTTCCTACAGCTTCAGGATTAGCTAGTTCGGCCTCTGGTTTTGCAGCATTAGCCAAATCAATTAATGAGGTTTTTGAGCTTAATTTATCTGATATAGAGCTATCAAAATATGCAAGAATCGGATCTGGTTCAGCTTGTAGATCTATTTATGGTGGTTTTGTTGAATGGCAAAAAGGTAACAGAGATAATGGCGAAGACTCTTATGCTATTCAATTAGTAAAAGAAAATTATTGGGATATAAGAATGATGGTTGTGATTATAGATGATAAACAAAAAGATAAAAGCTCAACTGATGGTATGAAAGAAACAGTAGAAACTAGTCCTTTTTATCCTGCATGGCTTGATACTATTGAAAATGATTTAAACAATGTTCGTCAAGGAATATTAGATAAGGATTTAGAAAAAGTAGGCATTACAATGGAACATAATTGTCTAAAAATGCACTCAACAATGTTTACTACAAGACCTGCTATTATTTATTGGAAGCCTGCAACATTAGCTGTGATTAATAAGGTTTATGAGCTTAGAAAATTAGGTGTAGAATGCTATTTTACAATAGATGCAGGTCCTAATGTAAAAATATTATATGATCAAAATAATTCAGAAAAAATAAAGAAAGAAATTATGAGTGTATCTGATATAACAAATTTAATTGAATGTAAAGTAGGTAGCTCAGCTTTAATTATTTAATTGCTAAAAAATGATAACTTCCTATACGTCTTTTATCATTAGGGTTTCATTTATCAATTATTCTTGATATTCTAAATAAAGCAAATAAAATTTCTTTAGATAAAATATTCAGGATGAAAAAATATTTAAAAATATTGTTAACATTGTGTTTAACATTAACATATAACTTTAATAAGCAGGCAGAGGCAAAAACCTTTTTGAGAATTGTCGATTATCCTTATTCTGTCTACCCTTTACCTGGTGGATTAAATAACGCTTATGTCATAAATAGTAATAGCCCTGAAATAGTAAAAACTGAGGGCATACTACTTTCTACTTTTCCAAAAGATAGAAAATCATTTCCTAATGCTCATCTGGAACAAACTGTTGAAGGTGATTTTGATATATTTTCACATCATATTTTAGTTAAATCTGATGCTAATAATATCTATCAAGGTATTATGTTAAAAAATCCTACCAATAAAACAATTAAATTAAATATTATGGCTTCATCTACCTATCTTACAGGACCTAATGCTCCTTTTATTAAGCTTGAAAATTATTTGCAAAATAATAATGGAAATGTTTATGCAGGGCCTGGTGATAGAGTTAGCCAAGATATTTTAAGAAATAAAAATTACTATAATAAAAGCTTTGTAGAAATTAAACCAAATCAATCTTTTATGTTGATGAATGAAAAAATATTTATTGCTCCATTAGCAACGATTAATGGTAAAACTACAATGTTTAAATTAAATTCGGATGGTCC
>JACMQJ010000178.1 GCA_014377055.1 Candidatus Sericytochromatia bacterium | reverse complement strand
TTTTCTATATACAGCTTGCCAAATCTATGTCTTGTTGTAGAGGGCGTATCAAGTTTGATATTGTCAAAAAGATAGTTTTTTAAAGTTTCTAAATCAGTAATATGAAAAGCTAAACAACCTCCAGAACTTTTCATCACTATATTTCCATTCGATTCATACTAACCATTCCACTTTGTGCCAGCGAAAAAACGTAATAAAATATCAATAATTTTAGATATATACTTGTTCAAAATTGGTTTACAAAATTAAAACTTTGTTCGGGTTGAGCTACGTCTCAATCTTCTTTGCAAAAAACTGCAAACCAATTTTTACTTGAGTAAATAAAAAAATAATTATAACTGTGTTGTGTATTTTTTCTATAGTAATAGCTTATAAAATTGATATTATCCAAATTTAATTAGACTTTTTTATCTTAACTTTTGTTTACAATTAACTGTAAATATAATGCTTAATAACTTCTCTATATGTACTTATATTGCTTATTTTATAATCTTTGTAGGCTTTTTTCACTACTTATTAGTCTTAGTTGTAAATATTTTTTTTACAACTAATGAAACTTTTCTAAATAAATAACGTCTATATAAATAGGGTGTACCACTATTTAATGAGGTGAAAAATGATTACAAACTTACCTGTAAGGGTTTTAGATGGTAAATTAACTAAGATTGATGAGATGGAATTAAGAATTCGTAATCTCGAAGCTGTATTAATAGATCTCAGAATGGATTTATCTGAAATGCGTCATGAAGTACAAGAAGAAGACTTGAAAAAAATAGAAAAACTAAACAAATATCAAAAAACTATTGACCAATTGTGGAAGCAACAATCCGCTGTATAAATAAATTAGCTAAAAATAATTAAAATAGAAGGTTCTTAGACCTTCTATTTTTTTGCAACAAACATCATAAAAGATATGATTCTATTTAAGATTTAATTAATATTATCTACAATAAATAAACTAAAAGTTTAAATAGAGTAAAATTTTAGTTATGGAATACTTTTTATTATTTACAGCGGGCATCTTTAGCAGTATGCACTGTATAGGTATGTGTGGTTGCTTTGTAACTGCTTATTCAATGAATATCAAAGGTCATACATTACAAAAAGCTATTGCCCATTTATTGTATAGTTTTGGTAGAATAACTACCTATACTTTACTTGGTGCCATAATGGGTTTTATTGGATCCAGCATGTTTTTTTTAGCAAAAATGGCAGGAATCCAAAATTGGATAATAGTTTTTGCAGGAGTTGCAATGATTTATCTAGGAGCAACCCAACTAGGTTTAGTACCAAAAATACCTCTACTTACTAAATTTGAGGGTACATTCTTTAAAAAATTTGGTAAATACTATTATAAATTATCAAAGAAACAAGGTATTATTTTTACCTATCCTTTGGGAGTTGTTCTTGGATTTTTGCCCTGTTGCTTATTATATACAGTTGAAATGCAGGCGATGAGCACAGGAAGTCCAATAAAAGGTGCTTTATCAATGTTTTTCTTTGGACTTGGTACTATACCATCAATGTTTTCTTTTGGAATGATTGTTAATCTGATAAATAATAAGTTAAAACAAAGAGTTTTAAATTTAGCCTCTTATGTAATTATGATACTCGGTTTTATGTCAATCTATAGAGGAGCATTTCAATAATTGACACAAAAAAATAATATACAAACTTATGATACTCAATCATTTTGTAATAAATTTATGTCATCTCAAAAATTGTTAGTAGTTATTTAAAAGTTTTTTAGTATTTTTTAAACTTTCATTATAATCTATAAATAATATTTAAAATGGATTAGTAATTATATGCAAAGTCAAAGAAATACAATAAAAATAAAAGTAGTTTTAGCATCTTTAGCTCTTTTATCTTTTTATGGAATACAAAATATTGAAGTTAAAGCTGATACAGTTAAAACAAAAGTTGAAAATATCGATCTACCAAAACCTTATGCTACTAAATCATCAATGAAATTTAGTAAAGTTATAGGATGGTCAAAAGGTAAAACTCCTATTGCCCCAGAAGGTTTTACTGTAACCAAATTTGCTGATAATTTTATTAATCCCAGAAATATATATATTGCTCCAAATCAAGATATATTCATTTCAGAAGCAAATACCGAAGTATCAGGAATAATGAGGCTTGGAGCTAATATAGTTGGTGCATCTAAGTCAGACAGATTGGATAAAAGTGCTAACAGAATTATATTATTAAGGGATAGCAATAATGACGGTGTCCCTGACAAAAGAACTATTTTTATTACTGGTCTTAATCAACCTTATGGAATGCTAGTTTTAAAAAATTATTTTTATGTTGCAAATACTGATGGTGTGGTTCGTTACCCTTATAAATCAGGCGATACTATTATAAAAGGTAAAGGTCAAAAAATACTTAGTTTACCAAAAGCTGGTCGCCATTGGGTAAGAAATATTGTTGCAAATAAAAATGGAAGTAAAATATATATTGCTGTAGGATCATCAAGTAATGTCGCTGAGGATGGTTTTGATAAAGAAATTAGAAGAGCAAATATACTTGAAATAAATCCAGATGGTAGTGGTGAAAAAATATATGCTAGTGGT
>JACMQJ010000030.1 GCA_014377055.1 Candidatus Sericytochromatia bacterium | reverse complement strand
TTTTTTAGTTGGATAGTCTTTTCTGAGCGGATGACCAACAAATTCATGATGATTTAAGATCCTTTTCAAATTAGGATGATTGTTAAACTTAATACCAAATTGATCAAAAGCTTCTCTTTCTCCCCAATTTGCGGATTTCCATAAATCGTTAGCACTATCAATAGTAGGTTCTTTAATGCTAACAGGACATTTTATTCTTATTCTATGAAGCTTAGTTAATGAATACATTTGATAAAATACTTCAAATCTCTCACGTTTTCTGATTGGATATTTTAAATAATCGACAACACCAACATCCATGAGCATATTATAATCTAGTTCTTTGTCATCTCTCAAAAGAGTCAATATTGCTATAATATTTTCTTTTTTAATTAAAATAGCATCATCATCTTTACTAGGATAAACCTCGAGAATTGATTCTGGATAACTTTTTCTTATTTTAGATACAGTTAAACTTTCTGTAATAGTTGCGTCCATTATTTATTAATACCTGCCTTTGCAAGCATTTCCTTATCATCACCAATATGTATTGCTTTTCGACTTTTACCATGTGTAAACTCAGATCCTTGCATAGCAATAGCATCCTGTATTTTTATGATAGCATCTATGATAGCTTCGGGTCTTGGAGGGCATCCAGCTATATAGACATCAACAGGTATAATTTGATCAATCCCTTGTACTGTACAATAATTGTCATAAAAACCGCCTGAAGAAGCACATGCACCCATAGATATAACCCATTTTGGTTCTGGCATTTGATCATAGATTCTTTTTAAAATAGGAGCTTGTTTAAAAGTAATTGTTCCTGCAACTATGATCAAATCGGCTTGACGTGGTGAAAATCTAACTAATTCTGCTCCAAATCTTGAAACATCAAAAACAGATGATACACTACTCATATATTCAATAGCACAACATGCTGTACCAAAAGGCATTGGCCAAAGAGAATTTTTTCTACCCCATTTAACAACTTCTTCTATAGTCGTTGCAATGATGGAATCACCCATAAAACTTTCTAATCCCATTTTAAAGCTCCTTTTTTGAGGATATAAACAAATCCTGCAAGCAATATGACAATAAATAATGTCATTTCAATAAATCCATTAAGCCCAAGTTGTCTAAAATTAACTGCCCAAGGAAACATAAAAACTGTTTCAACATCAAATAAGATAAATAAGATAGCAATTAAATAAAATTTAACCGAAAATCTATCTCTTGAGGTACCTACTGTTTTTGCTAGTCCTGATTCATAAGATTCTAATTTAACAGCGTTATATTTTGAACCACCCAAAAATTTGGAGAGTACTAATATTGCGGCTGGTATAATGGCTGCTATGGAAAATACTACAATCAATGAAACCATATTTTCTGTCATAATTTAATTCACTTTATTTGTACAAATTTAACTACATAATTGTAGACTTTATCTACTTAAATTATATCATAAGACTAATAGCTGGGCTTTTTGCATTAAAAAAACTTGACGAATTTCTTAATTAAAAAGAGTGTCTAATGTATATATGTATACTATTTTTATAGCTAATTATTTTTTTATTAAAATTTATATTTTATGTCATATTAGAAAATATCTTGTAATTTGTTCAGTTCAGAGTCTTTGATAAATTTATAAATATTATTTATCTCATCAAAAAAATTAAATGTTGCTTTTTTTATAATAATATTTAAGTAATTTTAACTTAGCCTTGAAAACTCAAGATAAAAACCAATAACAATGCTGTTCAATTAACAATTAATGCTATAATTACAGAAATTAAATTTTGTTTTTTGTGAGCAATAATAAATATGATAAGAAATAGTCTGTTATTTTTTGTACTATTATCTATATCTTCAGCTTGCCAACCATATAATAATCAAGAAATTAATAATAATATAACAGCCTTTTCTACTGAAACAAAACATACTTACAAAAATCCTGTTGTTAACTCTGATTTTCCTGATCCTGTTTTATTTAAAGCATCCAATGGATTATTTTATGCTTACGCTACACAAACACCAAATAAAAATATTCAAGCTGTTAAATCCAAAGATATGATTAATTGGCAAACTTTGGATGATGTATTACCTGTTAAGCCAAAGTGGGCTAATAATACGCAAAATTTTTGGGCTCCCCATGTTTTAGAAGACAATAATAAATTTTATATGTACTTTGCTGCTGAAATAAAAGATAAAGGATTAGCTTTAGGTGTTGCAACTTCTGATTCACCTGAAGGACCATTTACTGATTCTGGTCAACCATTAGTCTCTGGTGAAGGTTTTGTTAATATTGATGCTATGGCTTTTGATGATCCTGTTAGTAAGAAAAAATATATGTATTGGGGTTCAGGATTTCAGCCAATTAAGGTACAAGAGTTAAGTGCTGATAGATTACACTTTGCGGCAAATAGTAAGCCCCAAAATATTATTAATCCAAGTAAGTTTCCTTATGAAAATCTAGTAGAGGGTGCTTGGGTAACTTATAAAAATGGCTATTATTATATGTTTTATTCTGGTGATAATTGTTGCGAAAACGATCCACACTATGCTGTAATGGTTGCTAGAGCTAAGAGTCCTACAGGTCCTTTTACTAAACTTGCAGATGCA
Source organism: Candidatus Sericytochromatia bacterium (assembly GCA_014377055.1). Classification (GTDB taxonomy): domain Bacteria; phylum Cyanobacteriota; class Sericytochromatia; order UBA7694; family JACMQJ01; genus JACMQJ01. The sequence continues at coordinate 4,737 of JACMQJ010000030.1, read as the reverse complement.
ACTGGTAAAGCTGATAGTGTAATACTCGAAAAAAATGATAAATGGACAGGTGTGGGACATAATGCAGTATTTACAGACTCTAAAGGTCAAGATTGGATAATATATCATGGTATAGATCGTTCAAATATGTATATAACAGGTACAAAATCAGTGAGAAGACCAATGCTAATAGATAAACTTAATTATAAAAATGGTTGGCCTTATATAAAAAATAATTCACCTTCATCAGAAGAATCAGAAGCTCCTGCTCTCTAAAGTCGTGAAGTGATCAAAAAATCATATCTATGATGATCCAAGTAAGTCTCATCCTTTTGTAGATTAGTATATATTTATTTAATTCGTTACTAATAAGCTTTTATATAGTTATACTTGTTAAAAATTGGTTTTAAAAATTCCTATGTCTGTGAACAAGGGGTTTAAATCACTTGTTTAGTTAAAAAAATGCAAACCAATTTTACTTGAGTATATTATTTTAATAAAGCGTCAACTCTTTTGGTGATATTTTGTGTAGCTGTCTGAACTGAATCTGTGCTAGACCAGATATTTTCTAAACCCGTATCAATTTCTGTTGATATTTCATTCCAGTTAGGAGTTGTTCTCGTTGGGTGTCCTGTAGCCAAAATATCCAAAAATGCTTTTGAGTTTTCAGGTGTTTTCCCGTCCAAGAAGTCTTTTGATTGGGCTACATCCTTACGTGATGGAACAATTAAGCCATTAGAACTAAAATTTTTAATTGAATCTCTACTGGCAAGATACTCAACTAATTGCCAAGCAGATTCTTTTTTATCTGACGCTTTGGAAACACACCAACCAGAAGCATCAACATCAACGATAGATCCATTTTTACCTTTTGGAAAAGGAATCACATCCCATTTGAATTTTAGACTTGTACGATAAGTGGGTACACTCCATCTACCACTAAGCTGCATACCTATTTTTTCTTGAGAAAATAATTGCCCTGATTTGGCATTACCAACTTCTTTTTCGTCAGGTGCTACATGATATTTATTTCTCAAGTCATTATAAAACTGTAATCCTGCAACACTTTCTTTATCTCCTAAAGTAAATTTATTTAGATCTTTATTAAATAAATCTCCTCCTTCACTCCAAATAAATGGAAGCCAAAAAAGTGGTCTTTTATCAAGGCTAAAACCATAAGTATCAGATTTACCGTCCCCATTTGTATCTTTGGTGAGTTTTTTTGAGGTTTGGAGAAAATCTTCAAAAGTCCAATCTTTTTTTGGATAAGCAATTTTATATTTATCAAACATATCTTTGTTATAATAAATAAGTAAATTAGAAATATCTCTTGGTACACCGTATAGTTTTCCTTTCCATTTCATTGCCTCAAGAACTTGTGGATAAAAATCATCTTTTTTTATCTTTGAGCTTTTATCAAGCATTGGCTCTAAATCATCCAAAACACCACTGTCAGCATAGACAGGCAAAGTAAAGTTATTCATAAAAATAACGTCTGGAGCTGTATCAGATGCAAACATCATGTGCAATTTTTGAAAATAATTATCTGGAATATGAATTAATTCTACTTCTTTGCCAGTCTTTTTGGTAAAATCAGCTAAAATTGGTTTTAATATATTTATTTCATCAATACTTCCCCAACTTGAAAAAGTAATTTTTTCATTTTTTCCTTTAGTACAAGCTGAAGCTAAAGTGATTAAGGATACTATCATCAAGGATAATAATTTAGCTGAGTTTTTGGGTATTTTATTCATATAGTTAATATTTAATGATAGCTTATGTAATAGTAATTTTTTTTAAACCCCTTGGTTTATCAGGATCTAAGCCTTTTCTTTCTGCTAATTTTAGAGATATATGTTGACCAATAAAACTATAAACAATAGTTTTTGCCCACTTTTCATCTGGTAATAAAATATTCATATAATTATCATTCGAGCTTTTTTGACCAATTATTCGATAATCTATATCTTTTGAAGCCAAAATATTTATTATATCTTTTGTTGAATCATGAACCTTATTATTTTCATCGGTATCAAAAATAATTACACAATCATCTTTTTGTAAAGATCCAATAGGACCATGCAAAAACTCAGCAGAAGACTAACCAAATGCAGCCGAATTAACTGTTTCTTGCATTTTTAGAGCTGCATCAAGAGCAGCAGGTTGAACTAATCCTCTGGCAAGCCACATTGTCACTGATTTATTTATTAAAAAATCAACCATTAAATCAGAAATATTATTATCAAGATAAGATCTAAGTGAATTAGTTATTTGTTCTATATGAGGAATAATATTTATACCTGTCAAGGCCACAGTTGCAATTAATTGGGCTGTATATGTTTTTGTCGCTGGTACAGCATTTTCAACTCCAGCCTCCAAAAAAAATATTTCGTCAGAAACTTTAGCAATACTAATTTGAGCATTTGTGGCATTAGTTATAGCTATAACACTAGCTCCTCTTTCTTTTAGCCACTTTGTGGCTAAGACAATATCTGTACTTTCTCCAGATTGTGTATAAGCAAGCACAACGCAGTCACTCCAGTCTGATTGAGGTGTATCCTGAGTTGCCAACCATGGTCTAAAATCTATTGGATGCCTACCTGTTGTCAAACCAAAAAGATAGGAGGCAAAAACACAAGCATTACCCGACGTTCCACGACCTAATAGGACAATATTTTTTTTACTTTTAATTAAATCCCTAAGAGCTATTGCTCTTTTTGACCAATATTCAGCTTTAGAACTAATCAAATTAGCTTGCTCTAATATTTCTTCTTTCATATAGCTATTCATTAAAAAAGCCTCAGTTTTGTGTATTTAATTTTCTGTCAGTTAGCTTTTCAGCAGCATCAGGGCTACCCAAATCTCTAGCTTTAGTCCATTCCAAAATAGCTTCTGTTTCTAAACCCAATTTTTCTTTAACATTACCCATAAAATAATGAACATCAGGATAAGAAGGTTCTAATTCCATAGCAGTTTTTAGATCTGACTCAGCAGCAACAAAATCTTCTAAAGTATATTCTATTTTACCTTTATTAAAATAGCAATAAGCATTATGAGGGCTAATTTCGATAGCATTAGCAAAATCGTTTATTGCTTCCTGATACATTTTCATTTCTGAATGAACTATACCCTTGGCATAATATCCATAATAATCTTTACTATCAGCATTAATTGCACTATCAGCATCTTGTAAAGCTGATTCATATTCTTCTATTTTTGTTTTGGTTAAAGCTCTTTCAGAATAAGCAGAAGCAGAATCAGGCTTGAGCATGATTAAATAATTATAATCTTCAATAGATTCCTGATATTTTTTTAATACAAAGCTTTTGATATATGCTCTTTCAAAATATGCTTCACTAAATTCAGGATTAAGCTTGATGGTGATATTCAAATCTAATATAGCTGTATTGTATTCACCAAGATTCATTCTAGCTTTACTTCTCATAAAGTAAGCAGGGAAATTATCAACACTATCATTAACAACAAAATTAAAATCTTCTACGGCTTTTTGATATTCTTCTGAATAAATATATATTTTACCTCTTTCAAGATAAAACTTTAAATCGAATGGATTAAGTGAAATAGCAATATCAATATCTTCGAGTGCTTTTTCAAACTCTTGTAGTGCTGATTTGGCAACAGCTCTACCAAAATAAGCAATGCTTGCTTCAGGATAAACTGTTATTGACATACTAAAATCTTCTATGGCAGCTTCATAATCTTTTTGTTTTAATTTAACAAACGCACGTTCTGTATAGGCTTGAGTATTTTCTGGTATTATTTCTATGGATTTATCAAGATCAATAATTGCACCATCAAAGTCTTCTTGTAATGATTTTATTATACCTCTTTCATAAAATGCCATAGCTTCAATTGGGTCTATTTTTAATACTGTTTCCAAATCCTCAAGAGCTCCTTGATAGTCAAGCAATTCTTTTTTGGTTAAAGCTCTATTATAGTAACACTCTACCGATTCAGGATTAAGCTCTACAGCAATACTAAAATCTTCCATTGCTCCTTGTAAATCTTTTAATTCTCCTCTAGCTTTACCTCTCGCAATATAGGCAGCATAGCCTTGAGGATTAATTCTTATAGCAAGGTCTGCATCTTTAAAAGCACCATCAAAATCATCAATCAAAACTTTTAGATCACTTCTAGCGATATATGATTCTTGAAACTCAGGATTTAGATTGATACTTGTATTAAAGTCTTCCATAGCTGACTTTATATCACCCATTTCATATTTGATTGTTCCACGATAAAAGTAGGCATCATAAAATCCCTTATCAAGTTTTATTGCCATATTAAAATCAGAAATTGATTCAGGATATTTTTCTAATTGAAATTTGGCTACACCCCTTAAATAATAAGTTAGAGGGAATGAAGGATTAAGAATCACGGCTTTATTATAGTCCTCGATTGCTTTATCATATTCCTCTAAAGCTGATTTTGCATCACCACGACTTATATATGCTGAATAAAAATCGGATTGCATTTCAAGACATTGGGTAAATATATCAATAGCTGACTGATAGTCTTTTTCTTCAATTTTCTTTAAGCCTTGATTATAATGCAGTTCAATACTTTCCATTGCACTCCTTAAACATATTCAATTAATAACCTGTCAAATATCAAACAGAAATAATCTTGAGTTTAAGTATATATCGTACTAAGCTAAGAATATATTTTTTATAATTTATAAATTAAAAAAAAGAATATGAAATTAACATTTAGCATTATAAAAAATAAGTAAGATAA
>JACMQJ010000177.1 GCA_014377055.1 Candidatus Sericytochromatia bacterium | reverse complement strand
TATAAGTGCCAGAGATAAAGATGGATAATAAAATTAATTTAAAATTTTTCATACTAGATTTTTTAGCTATCCTCAAGATAATAATTTATAACGTTAAGATCATTTTAGATCTTTATTTGAATTTGTGTAATTACTCAATACGGTGAATATTTTAATATGCTTAACAACTAAGAGAAACCTAGTTAAAATTAAATTGTCAAAATATTACTGCTATTCCCGTTTAAACAAACTACACAGAAATATATGACCTAAGGTTATTTCAGAAAAATATTGTATTTAATTTTTAAGATAATAGCAGTAAACATTGATAATTTTATATTTAAGCTTTAACTTAATGCCATTGATGTAAACCCCGACTCTACGCTGTAATTGGTAAACATTACAGCGTTTTTAATCTCTTAGCTTAACACATATTAGTTCAAACCTCTTGTTCAAGATCTTTTGAAAATTTTCAGATTAATTTTATCTTTCATAACAATTAAAACTACCGATAATATTATTACTCCTGACGCCAAAATAATTTGTAAATTCATTGGTTCTTTTGCTAAAAAAAATCCTAGCATCACTGCTACAACAGGATTAACAAAAGCATAAGTGGAGGCAAGAGTCATACTTGCATTACCAAGTAACCAAGTATAAGCAGAAAATCCAACTAATGAGCCAAGTGTAATTAAATAGACATAAGCAATTAGAGATGAATGAGAAATCAATAAAATATCTGAATAACTAAACTTTTCTGTAAAAAATGAGGCAATCATTAAAAATAGACCTCCTGTCAACATAACCATAGAAGTTGCTTGAAATGAATTATCTGAAATAAACCTTCTTTGCATAATGATAGAACCAATAGCCCATGAGAATGATGCTAAAAGAACTGCAAAGACACCTGACAAATTTATTGGTGTATGATTACCAATAAAATTTTGACTAACTAATATTATTACACCAACAAAACCTAACATAATGCTAATAATATCTATTTTGGTTATATTATTATCTTTTTTTGTTAAAAAAGAAATTATAAGAATCCAGATTGGCTCTGTTGCAATAAATAGAGCAGCAATACCAGAAGGCATTCTAGTTTCTGCCCAAGCAACACAGCCATTTCCTATTAACAATAGACCTATTCCAACCATAGAAGCATTAATCCATTGCTTTAAACTTATCTTCTTTTTTGTAAAAAAACTAGATACCGAATACATAATTAAACCTGAAATTATATTTCTTGAACCAGCCATAAAAAATGGTGGCATATCAACTATGGCAATTTTTATTGCAAGATATGTTGAGCCCCAAATAATATAAACTGTTAATAAGGCTACTATGACACTAATACTTATTTTATTATTTGCTATAACTTGAGGTTTATTTTTTAATTCTAAGTTAGATTGTTCTGCCATATCTTTATTCATTAATGACCTCTAGTGATAAAAAAAACATGTTCTTTGTTTGCCTAAATATATCTGTAAATAATATTAATCTTATTTTTAATAATACCTTGAAACTATGCTTTTGCTTTTTTAACAAGGAAATGTAAAACATTAGTAATTTTAGCATAATCATAGATTTGTGAATTTTTTTAACACATAAATCAATAATTATCAAATTTTTTATCTAGCTCGTATTGGTGTCTGATATACTCTATAAGATTTATTTTACTAACAAAATTGAATGGAAAAATTAAAATGAAAACATCAAAAAGAATGGATTTGATACCTCCTTACTTATTTGCTGAATTAGACAAAAAAAAAGCACTAGCCTTAGCTAAGGGAGTTGATGTTATTAATCTTGGTATTGGTGATCCTGACATGCCAACACCAGATCATATTATTAAAGTTATGCAAAAAGCTGTTGCCAATCCAGAAACGCATAATTATCCACCTTATGAAGGTACAAAAAGCTTTAGGGAAGCTGTAGCAACGTTTTATAAGAATAGATTTAATGTTGAGCTTGATCCAGAAAAAGAAGTTTTATCATTGATTGGTTCAAAAGAAGGTTTAGCACATGTTCATCTTGCTTATGTAGATCCAGGTGATTATGTATTGGTTCCTGACCCTGCTTATCCTGTATACAAAGTTGCAACATGTTTTGCTGACGGTAAAAATTTTATTATGCCATTACTTGAAGAGAATAATTTTCTTCCTGATTTAAGTAAAATACCTGATGAAGTTGCTAATAAATCAAAGTTAATGTTTTTGAATTATCCAAATAACCCAACAGGAGCGGTAGCTACTCTAGAATTTTTTGAAGAAGCTGTTCATTATGCAAAAAAACATGATATTTTAATTTGTCATGATTTGGCTTATTCCGAAATGGCTTATGATAATTATAAAGCACCAAGTTTCCTAGAAGTTCCAAACTCTAAAGATGTATGTATTGAGTTTAATTCACTAAGCAAAACATATAATATGACTGGTTGGAGAATTGGTATGGCTGTAGGTAATGCTGAAGCTGTCCAAACTCTTGGAAGACTAAAAAATAATATTGATTCAGGTGTTTTTAAAGCTGTTCAATATGCAGGAATCGAAGCCTTATTAGGTAGTCAAGATAATATTTCCAAAATGAATGAGCTTTATAAAAAGAGAAGAGATATAATGACTAACGGTCTAAATAAATTAGGTTGGGATATTAAACCTATTCAAGCTACTTTTTATATGTGGATTCCTGTTCCAGAAGGTTCTAACTCCAAAGATTTTTCGACATTACTACTCGAAACTTGTGGCATAATTGTTCCACCTGGAATCGGTTATGGTGAATACGGAGATAAATATTTTAGAATAGCACTAACAGCACCAGAGGAAAGAATTAGACTAGCTTTACAACGTATGGAAGAGAATAATATTAAATTTAAATAATTTTATTTAAATTATAAGAAAATAGGACGTTTTAACAAACGTCCCTACAACTTAATTCATCTATATTTCAGGGACACGATTAATGTTGCATATTCACTCTCTTATTTTCTTTCTTTACCCATACAAGATAAAAACTCTTCATAACTCTGCACAAAATCTTCCATAACTTGATCAACAATTGATTTTACATTTTGACTATCACTCATACTTTTTGCACCTTCAAAAGTTAATGATGTTATAGTTCCATATTCTTCTGTAAATCCATCATCACCAAGCGTAAAACCTTCACTTCTCATGATCAGCTTTTTTCTATTAATTTTTATGCCATTTAATGTTACAAGGACATAAACGGTATAAGAAAAAGGGGCACTCATTTCACGTTCTACAGTTAATTTAGTGTAATAACCTGACGCTTCATCATTAATTTGCACTTTTGAATTCATATCAGTCCAATAATTGGAAAAGACACTCCTAGCTATGATAAAACCCATATCATGTATTGCTAAAGTTAGCTTTCTTGAAGTTGACTCAAGAATCTCATTTGCATCAGAAATAAAATTTTTTATTGGTTTTGGATCTGTATCAGCATCAAATTTTACTGCGGCTTGTAATTTTTCTTTCCAGATCATATTTACCTTCTTCTATAATTAACAAATCAAAAATACTACATTTATGTTTATATACTAAGATGTTACCTCAAAGATAATTTTTTAAAAATAAATGTTAGAATATTAATTTAGGATAGTATATTTAAAAATTTGATAAAAGGCACTTAGATTTGATTCCAGCAGATTTACCTAAAAATGAAACTGAAAGATTGAAAGCACTCTACAAATACAATATTTTGGATACTTCACCAGAAAAAGACCTCGATTCATTGACAAAATTAGCGGCATATATTTGTAAGACGCCAATAGCCTTAATAACTTTAGTTGATGAATCCAGGCAATGGTTTAAATCAGTTGTTGGCTTGGATGCCAAACAAACACCTAGAGAAATGTCTTTTTGCGCTTATTCAATTTTGCAGAACGATATTTTTATTGTTAGTAATGCACTTCAAGATCAAAGATTTTTTGATAATCCTATGGTTACTGAAGATCCTAGTATAAGAGCTTACGCTGGAGTACCATTAGAATCACCTGATGGATACAAACTAGGAACATTATGTGTTCTTGACAGAGTTGAACGCAATTTTTCTACTGAACAAAAGCAAGCATTAAAAGATCTCTCAAGCCAAGTTATGCTTATTTTAAAACTCAGACTAAATGATCAATTATTAAAAGAAGCAAAAAATAAGCTTTATCACGAAAAAAATAATATTTTATCCTTAATTGAAAATAATGATGGTGCTATTTGGTCAGTTGATAAAGATTTAAGAATCATATCATTTAATACAGGTTTTAAAAAACATTTTTTTCACATTTTAAATTTTTATCCTGAAATTGGTATGAATTTAAATGATCACATCGACTGGACATTACCAAAGTTTAAATTATGGCAAGAGTATTATCAAAGGGCATTAAATGGTGAAAAATTTATAATAGAAGACGAGTTTAATGTTAAGGAACAAAAAATATACAACGAAACTGTTTTTTGCCCACTCATAAATAATGATGAAATAAAAGGAGTAACTGTTTTTTATAAGGATACAACCAAACAGAAATCCGATGAGATTAAAATAAAAGAAAGTGAAGAAAGATTTAGAAAATTTTCAGAGATTAGTTTTGAAGGTATAGCAATCAGCGAAAACGGCAAAATAATAGATATTAATAACTCAATTACCAATATGTTGGGATATACAAAAGAAGAAATGTTATCACTTTCACGTACAAGTTTTGTTACTGAAGAATATAAAAGTTTAGTTTATAAAAATAGTACTTCAGGATATGAAGAACCATATCAGGTAGTCGCTGTAAAAAAAGATAAGTCAACTTTTTATGCTGAAATAATAGGTAGACAAATACAATACAATGGTAAAACAATCAGGGTAACCTCTTT
>JACMQJ010000176.1 GCA_014377055.1 Candidatus Sericytochromatia bacterium | reverse complement strand
TAAGTCAATTTTTTTCGCAATCGTTAATGCAATTTGTGGGAAATATTTTTATTATGATTGGTGCAGGTATTTTTATTCTTTGCATTAATTTTAAATTAGGTTTATTTGCCATTATACCTGCATTACTACTCTTAATTTTTAATAGATTCTTTGCTAGTTATGTTAAGAAAAAAAATGCAGCAAGTCTTAGAAGTCTAGGCAATCTTAGCTCTGAAATACAAGAAAGTCTGAATAATTTTAAAGTAATAGTTGCTTTTAATCGACGTGATTATTTTAGAGAAAGATTTAAAATTGAAAATAATGATAATTTTAAAAAAGCACTTAGTGCTGGTATAGCCAATACTATTTTTACTCCATTATATACATTTTCGTATAATATTGCTCAAATAGCTGTCTTATCTTATGGCATCTATCTGATTAGTATTGGTAATTTTTCTATTGGATTTTTAATTAGTTTTTTGACATATACAAATCGTTTTTATGACCCTATTAGACAAATAGCCGCTATCTGGTCATCTTTTCAAATGGCTGTTGCTGGTTGGGAGCGTATATCAGAAATTCTTTCACTTGAATCAAATTTGCTCATTATTGATTCTAAGATTATTAGTGAAAATAAATGTGCTTTAGAATTTAAAAATGTTAGTTTTGGTTATAGCCAAGAAACTCTAGTTTTAAAAAATATAAATTTTACTTTAGAAAAAGGAAAAACTTATGCTTTGGTTGGACCTACAGGTGGTGGTAAAACAACAACAGCAAGTTTAATGGTTAGATTATATGATCCTACAGAAGGAACAGTATTTTTGGATGGCAAAGATATTAAGAGTTATACAAATGAACAAAAAGCTAAGAAAATAGGTTTTATTTTGCAAGAACCTTTTTTATTCAGTGGGACTGTCAGAGATAATATTTTGTATGGAAATATTGGATACAAAGGGTGCTCAGATGAAAAACTTGTGTTTGCAATTAAAGAGGCAAATCTGGAAAATCTGATCAGTAAGTTTGATAATGGTCTTGATACCAAAATTTCAATTAACTCGGATAGCATTAGTCTTGGTCAAAAACAAATTATTGCATTTATGAGAGCTGTACTTAGAAATCCAGAAATATTAATACTTGATGAGGCTACAGCTAATATTGATACTATTACAGAACAATTACTAGATAATATTCTTAAAAAATTACCAGCTGATACCATAAAAGTAATTATTGCCCATCGTCTAAATACAATTGAAGCAGCAGATAAAATATTTTTTATTAATTCAGGAGAGATAAGTTTAGCCAATTCTTTGGACGAAGCAGTGGAAATGTTGACAAATAAAAAAAGAGAAAGCTGACATCAATAGATTTGATAATTAATCGTCTGGCGTTTAGATTTAATATAAAAAAAATATATGAGTTCTAAAAAAAGGTAACTTCTCTTTTTTACTATGTTATTATCTTTTTTAATTATTATGTATATAGGTATTTTTAAAATTTTAGATTTTCTTTACCAGATATTTTTTTCTGAAAAAAATAAAAAAAAATTTGAACGAGTTATTTTGGTAATTGCCATAGCTAGTTTCCTTATTCACCTAGCAATAATTTATCTCGTAGATTTTGGTATTATTTCTTTGAATGAACCTTCAGAATTACTCAAAAATCCTATTGCAGCTATTTATACACCGTTTTCATTTATACTTGTTTATGAGGTGTATCTGTTAGTATATTATCTCCCAAAATCCATTACCACTTATATCAACAAGCAATATGAAATTATTTCTCTTATTATTATCAGGCGATTGTTTAAAGATCTTTCAACCTTATCACTTTCATCCGATTGGTTCAAAATAAAGCATGACTTACAATTTACCTATGATTTGATAGCATCAGTACTACTTTTTTTTCTTATTTACCAATTTTATACTATAAGTAAAAAAAAATTCAGAATTGATACACATGACGAAGTACAGACTGAAAGTATATCAAGGTTTATCAAAATAAAAAAAATACTAGCTATATCTTTGATGCCTGTACTCTTTTTTGTTGCTCTTTACTCATTTATAACTTGGCTGGCAAGTTATTTTAATCTAGGAGTAAGCACAAATGTCTCATTTAAAAATATAAATAATATCTTTTTTGAACAGTTTTTTACTATTTTAATTATTGCAGACGTTATATTACTATTATTCTCTTTTTTTCATACAAATGAATTTCACAAGGTTATTAGAAACTCTAGCTTTATTATATCGACTATCTTAATCAGAATATCTTTTTCTGTAAGTGGATTACTAAATACTCTACTAATTGTATCTTCCATTGTCTTTGGACTATTTATGCTAATAATACACAATAAATTTGAAGAGTATATTGGATCAGAAAAAAAAGATCTACGTTTATAATGAACCCTTTAAAGTAGACGGACAATTTCAGATATATGTAGCAAAGATTTACTTGAATCAAATTTGCTTATTAGTAATTCTAAGATTATTAGTGAAAACAAATGTGCTTTTTTTATTCAGTGGGACTATCAGAGATAATATTTTGTATGGAAATATTGAATACAAAGGATGCTCAGATCAAAAACTTGTATTTGCAATTAAAGAGGCAAATCTTAAAAATATGTACAGAGCAATTACTAGATAATATTCTCAAAAAATTACCCACTGATACCATAAAAGTAATTATTACCCATCGTCGAAATACAATTGAAGCAGAAAATAAAATATTTTTTATTAATTCAGGTGAAACTAGCCTAGCTAATTCTTTGGATGAAGCAGTGGAAATGTTAACCAATAAAAAAAGAGAAAGCTAATATTAATTTGATAATATTAGCTTTAGAAATTTAAATAGATTAGTTTAATTTAATATTCTAATGTTATTCATTGTTATTGAGTAATCCAGATGAGTTTCTGGTTGTGTATTGTACATCACCTTGTTTTACAAGATTATCACCAGTTCCTTGCTGTGCTCCTGCAGAACTGTATCTTTTGGTAAATATACCTGCGTTATAGCTAGAATCTACCCAAGATACAACAAAGTCACCTGCACCATCCATTGCTACACTTGGAGTAACTTGATCACCTGTAGTATAAGTGTTAACATGAAACTCACTACCTTGTGTAGTTAATGTTGTTGCACTTGTATATCTCTGTGCATACACTCCATCTCCACTTCCAGGCCCTTCTTGATAAGATTGCCATGCTACAACAAAGTCACCTGCACTATCCATTGCTACACTTGCATTCCTTTGATCACCTGTAGTATAAGTGTTAACATGAAACTCACTACCTTGTGTAGTTAATGTTGTTGCACTTGTATATCTCTGTGCATACACTCCATATCTACTTCCATCTTGATTAATACCAATCTGATTATAAGATTGCCATGCTACAACAAAGTCACCCATACTATCCATTGCTACACTTGCATTCTTTTGATTACCCGTAGTATAAGTGTTAACTAAAAACTCACTACCTGGTGTAAGTGTTTTGTCAATTGCACTTGCAATATATCTCTTTGCATATATGCCATCTCCATCTCCATCTTGATTAATACCAATCTGATTATTTGATGTCCATGCTACAACAAAGTCACCTGCACTATCCATTGCTACACTTGGATTTTGTTGACT
>JACMQJ010000175.1 GCA_014377055.1 Candidatus Sericytochromatia bacterium | reverse complement strand
TGATACTGCAGAAAATGATCCTGCCAAAACAGAGAGACTAACAACTCCATTCAAGATACTTTTAAATAGTTTCACTTTATCTCCTAATTAAGATTTAGCTGTAGATAGATAAAAAAGATTAATTACATTAAATTTTGGCAAGAATGTACCTGATAACACACTTAATATAACTTGTTCTCTTAATGTTAAGTATAGCATTTAGTTAATCAGATAATGATTTAAAGGCAAAGAACTTAAAGAATATTTAATTATGGATTAGATATAAAAAATCTGTTACTGGAATAATACTCTTTGAAAAAGATAATTTAACTTTTGTCTGTTTTTTAGTTTATAAATAATATTATATCCAATGTTGTATCATAACTGCCAAATAATTTTGTGTAAATAATAGTTAAGATATTTAAGTATTATTGTAATATAATGTCAGTGGGTAATATTAAAGTAAAAACATGAATAGGTAAACTATATGGAAAATAGCAAACAAATAAGAATTTTGGTTTTAAATATTTTAAAAGAAGGAAGAATAGAAATAGATGAAGCTGACAAAATACTAAATTATATTTCTCAAAATGAAAATAAAGAAAATAAAAACCCGTTTCCTAACTCAGAAACTATTAGTGATTTTGCTAAGGAAGGAGTTTCTAAAATAGAAAAATTTGTTAGTGGATTTGGTTTTAATTTAGAAAAAGTTGCACAAACTATTAACCAAAAAATCAGCAAATATGAAGCTCAGACAAAGTCAAATCAGGGTTCTCAAATTGGTGATAAATTTACTTTTAACGATGAGGAGATTATTCCTTTTGATACAAGTATAGAAAAAATAATTCTCGAAAATAATTGGGGATCAATAAAAATAATTGGTGAAGAAACAGAAAATATCAAACTATCGATTGAAAAAATAATTTGGACAAAAAATCAAGATTTAGCGAATGAAAGAAATTTAGCTTTAAAAATAAATAGGAATCAAAATAATAAGTCTATGCAAATTTTACTACCCCAACATAACAAAGATGTTGAAGATACTATTAATATAGAATTAAGAGTTCCAAAAAATATTTCATTTGATCTATCTACTTTAAGTGGAGATATTTTAATAGATAATATTGATAATCTTACAGGAGATATTTATGTTAAAAATACTAGTGGTAATTCGCAAATAAAAAATCTAAAAGTTAAAAAAATAGAAATAATATCTGTTAGTGGTGATATATCTATCGACCAAGTAGATAGTCAACTTAATGTTAGAACTAATAGTGGTAAGATTGAAATTGATGTTATAGCTAATTTTTCATCACGATTTAACACAATTAGTGGAGATATAAGAGGTCATATTTCTATAAATGATAATGTTGAAATATCTTCTTCAAGTGGTAATATTGATCTAAAACAACACAAAAATAATAATGGTAATCTACTTGAGTTAATGAGTCATAGTGGAAATATTCACTATAATGGAGTAGTTCATAATCATCTAAAGTTAAGAACAAATAGTGGAAATATCAAAGGTCATGGTATTGTTGCAAATGATGGAAATATGGAAGTAACAAGTAATAGTGGAGATATAAGTTGGAGTGTTGATGAGGATTGTAGCTTAACTTTTAAATGTGAAAACAAGACAGGCGATATATTCACTAATTTATTACCTGAAGAAGTTACAAAATTACAAAATGAAGCAAATGGAAAAATTAAAGATGGTTTAGCAAGTCTTTTAATAAATACAGTTAGCGGTGATCTAAAGTTTCACAAAGAAAATATTGCTTAAAATGTTTAGAAGGCTAAATAACTTAACTTCAGCATTTTTTATTTAGCCAAAATTATAGTAAGGACTATTTAATTTTTTATATGGAACAAAAAAGTATTTTCTCAAATAAAGTCGCATTAATAACAGGTGGTAGCAGAGGAATTGGCAAAGCTATTACCTTAAAATTATTTAGTTTAGGCTGTGACATAATTATCAATTATGTAAAAAATGAAGAAGCTGCTAATAATTTGGTTAATGAGATTTTAGCCAATACCACATCACAAAAAGTAATAGCTATCAAAGCAGATATTGGCGATTCTGAACAGATCAAAGCAATGTTTAAACAAATAAAAAATGAATTTGGAAAACTTGATATTTTAGTTAATAACGCTGCATTTGGAGCTCTAGGGCCTGCTATGAGAATTGGTAAGTTTACATGGAATATGACAATGAATCTTAATACAGGTGGTTTACTTTTATGTACTCAAAATGCTGTAAAGTTGATGACTAATGGTGGTCGAATAGTTAATATTTCTAGTTTGGGAAGCCAATTTTGTTTGCCTGACTATATGCCTATTGGCACTGCTAAGGCAGCAATTGAAACAATGACCAAGTATCTAGCTTGTGAACTTATCGAAAAAAATATTTATGTAAATGCTGTTTCAGCAGGATTTATTGATACAGAAGCTCTCGATATATTTAATGATATTGATGATTTAAAGCAAAAAGCGATAGAAAAAACTCCAGCTAAAAGATTAGGTATGCCAGATGATATTGCTAAAGTAGTAGCTTTTTTGTGCAATGATGATTCAAATTGGATTATTGGTCAAACTATAATTGCAGATGGTGGTTCAAGCCTAAGATTTTAATTACTTTTAATCCAGTTAATTAGATCTTTAATAACTGATTCATTGATATGATTGGGCTTATTATTATCATCTTCTAGTTTACCTACAAAAAATAAATGGTTTAGGTTGGGATATGAATAAAAAGTAACATTTTTTTGTTCACTAAGAGCATTTTTCCAAACCATGAAGTTATTCATATCAACTTGCTCATCTTTTTCACCTTGTATTATTAATATTGGTTTATTAAGTGATTTTGCAGTATCTGTTTGACTATAATTATTAAGATCTAGCCAGTATTTTGGTGGTATATCATAAGGTAAAGATCCTATTATTAAACTAGAGTTTTTATTTAGTAATTTAACATTATTAACTTGATTTTTAAATTTAATTTTGTCACTAGTACTAATAAAAGTAGAATTTTCAACTTGATTAATCATTACATCTTCTAAAGGTTTGGTATTACCTGCCATGATAATAATTCCTGCTATGTTAGGATCATTAGCTGCAATCTTTGGGGCAAGCATACCACCTAGATCATGACCAAGTATAAAAATTTTATCTGAATCAATATCATTTTGTGTTTTTAAAAAATTTACGGCATAGTGAGCATCGTCTGTAACTTCTTCTTTAACAGTAAATCCATCTTTTATTTTTATCATTTTTTCAGCGTATACTTTAGTACGTTTTTCATATCTAAATGTACCTATACCTTGAGAGGCAAGACTCCATGCTATATCTCTAAAAGGTTTATTTGCTCCCAAACTTTCATCCCTATCATTTGGACCAGATCCATGTACCAAAACAATTACAGGATATTTACCTTTTGTTTTTGGAATAGTTAGAGTACCAGATAGAGGATATTCAGCATCACCAAAAGTTATTGGCTTTTCAGAAAAAGTACTACTATTAACATAAGATGGAGGATCATAGACTACATTAAACATTCTATTTGGTATAAATAAAAATGATGATTGATAAGAGCTAGCACTAAACATCAGATTATTAGTAGATAAAGGGCTACTAGTAGAATTACACCCTGTAATAAATGCTAATGATGTTAAAGCAATTATTGAATTTTTCATAATACTTTTAAGACTAAACATTCAAACTAAACCACAACATAATATAACGTAATATTTATTATAACATATTGTAAATAAATATTACGTGAACTTACTATGTAAATTTCATCAAGCATATAGTACGAGAAATTAAATTAGGTTCACCAAAAAGTTATTTTTAATATTACTTTTTAGTAATAACAAGTTATACTTGTAACTATATTAATTATGAAAGGAAAATATTATTATGAAAAATATGATTACTGTGGCTTTACTCACTACTATGCTTTATGGATGTGCTAATGCACCAACTATTATTATCACCTCACCTACACCATCTCCTACAGCTAATACAAATAATGTAATAAAATACAAGTATGACTTACCGATTAAGTTTAGTGTTAAAGATGAATGTAGTAACAATAGCAAAGATCTTTATCAAATTAAGGATGGTAACTTTAGCTATAACTTAAATGAAGATGTTTTTTCTGGTTTAAATACTGAAAATGATTTACACACTGAAAAAATATCACAAGGCGATTCAGATGGATTAAAAAGGTTACTTAATGAAAACGATATAAGTTCATCTGCTGATCAAGATATTAAATTACCTACAGATGGCCCACAAACTACCGAATGTAGAGCTATAGATAGTTTAACTGTTAATGTTAATGGAAAAGATACAGTTTTTGCACGTAACGATAGAAATGTAAGACACAATCAAAAATATTTAGACTCTTTTAATAATATTAAAAATAAACTTATTGAATTAAGAAGTAAATTTGTTAAAAATGTTGACCTAAATAAAGAATTTGATTTAAAAATAGGTCAGTATATCAAATTTGATGGGGAAAATACCCTAAAGCTTGATAGTATTACCCAAGAGTCAAGATGCCCATCTGATGTTCAGTGTATTCAAGCTGGTCAGGCATCATTTAAATTTAAATTAGATCAAAAATTTATTGCAAGCACAGAGTTTGAGCTTACTAGCAGAGCAGGTATGGACAGCTTGGCTATTAAAAAAGTTAATGACTATACATTTACATTAACAAAAGTTTTACCAGAAGGATTTAAAGCTTTAGAAGCCCCTAAGTTATCTGATTATATAGTAACTTTAAAAATAGAAAAAAAATAATAAATTATTTCCTAACGCTTGATATACCCAAGTAAAATTGGTTTGCAGTTTTTCGCTAAGAGGATTGAGACGTAACTCAACCCGAACAAAGTTTTAATTTTGCAAACCAATTTTGAACAAGTATATCTAATTAACACTAGGGAATTATTCTTATATGCTATAAATACTTTGATTTGATAATAACAATATATGTGAATTATTTGATAAAGTGTGATTTGGGATTTTGTTTTTCTAATAATTTTGCATTATAGTAATGTATGTACCTGTATTTTTTATTAAAACATCTTAGGAGATAATATTTTGAAAATTTTTTACAAAGCAATAAGTTTAACTATTGGCTCAGTAATAGTTATGGCACAACTAGGTTGTTCTACACCAGCTTCTACTTCTACAGGACAGGTAAAATCCACAGAAAATAATTCATCTGTAGTAACAGACAATAAAAAAGTTATTGTTGCACAAAATAGTTTTTTGATGACACAAAAAGATGCTAGTGGTATATCTAATCCCATTGTTCCAGAAGATTTAGAATCAATTAAAATTAATGGTAAGATTTTTACTACATCAGATATTTCAGTGATAAAAACTTCTTTTAAAGTAAAAGACACAGGAAATTTAACTATAAGTTATAAAGATAGTAGATTTTTTATAGATGGTGCTACTGATTCAACAATGCTTGATATTTCTTTTAAATTAAAAAATGTAGACTATCCTATTAATTTGCCAAGTTTTACTCTTGCAAAAATAAGTGGTGATCTAAGAGTTGAAATAACTAAAAACGATGCAGGACAAATAACTTCTGTCAAAGGTGGAGTTAACAATAATGGTGCATTGGATACCAATCAACCTGTTTTTTCTTATGATGTCTCTGCAAAAACATTTACTCTAACTAGCCCAAATGGCGAGCAAACAAAATATATGGTTGATGATGTAACAAAAAATTTAAATGTTGATACTAAAGTAGAAGAGAAGTTAACCAAAGAGCAGGCAAAATCTCAAATAGACACAACTGCACAAGATGTAAAAAAGCCTACTATAGCAGCTCCTTTTGTTGGTAAATGGAAATATAGTATCTTGGGTTATAAAGTAGCCATTAAGTTAAGAGAAGGAGCTGAACAAGGCAAAATGGATTTTAGTGGCAATTTTTCAAGCTCAGCTCAAAACTTTAATTCCTCATTTAATGGTGTCGCTAATTATTTAGCTGATAGCTCAAATGTAAATTCACTTTTAGTAAATACCAATGTCAGTGATGTAAAATTAAAAGTTAAAGTTGAGTTACAAGGAGATAATAGCTTATTATTTACTCTAACTGAAAGTAATAAAACTGAATTAGCTGGAATTGTAAATATAGCAATGCCTCTTGAAAGAGATACAAGTAACTAAATTAAAATATAAAATAAGCTAGAGATTAATCTCTAGCTTATTTGTAATCTATTATTATCAAAATGAATAAGGATTTTGGATTAAATTATCTGTTAATTCTTGTTCTTTTATAACTATGGTTTTTATATCTTGCTCTAGCAACATCAGCTCATCTGATATTACTTTTATTCTCTTTTCCATTTTATTTTCTAAGTCAGGTAAATATTTAGTAATTCCTTGATCACTAGATAGATTTTTTTCTAATATTTGTTTTCTATTTAAATATAGATTACGGCTATTAACTAATTGTAAAAGTAAATCTTTTATTTCGGAGTCAGTTTTATTTATATTATTTTTATCCTCTTCAATATTTTTTATTAAGTTATTTTTTTTATCTCCCAACCCTTTTTGTTGATTCTTTATTTTTTCAAGAGCTTTCTCTATTATTTGAATTAATTCTGATATTTCTTTATTATTCTCTGTTTTAATATTCTTTTCATTTCCGACAAGATTAATTTTATTATTTTCTAACTCACTTTTTAATAAAAAAATTTCCTCTGATATTTCTGTAGTATATTTATCATCTAGTTCAGGGCTTATTACAGTAATATAGTTATTTATTTGACTAATTAGATCTTTAATCTGAAAAACAAAGTATAAAAATGTATTCATATTTTCATTCTTTAGATTTTTTATTGTTTCGAGATCAATATATATTAGATTTAAATTATTTTTTAAATCCTTGAAATATTTTTCTAGCTTAGTTTTATCAATTTTACTCATAATCTAAATCATAATATAAGATGTATATTAGGTAAAGCTCTAATCATAAATCAATTATTTTGAATTTTGGTAAGCAAGATTTAGTCAAAATTTCTGATATTTACTTTATGTATTTTTTTAACTAGCTCTTATTAAAGAGTATAATTAAACATAAGTTCTAATAAGGAGGAATATTTTATGACAGGTATTGATAGTTCCAAATCAAATATTAATAGCTTTAAAACAGAAAATACCAATACTATTGATAACAAAGCAACAATAAAAAATGATAAAACTGAGCCAGAAAATGCCAAAACTAACACAACCTTTACTGAGCCTGATAAGTCTGTAGCCGAATCTCCAAAAGCCTCAAAACATAACCCTAGTACAGTTAATTTCGATAATGGTATTAAAGAAAACAATAGTACAGAAACAGAAGGATCTACTGTAACAAACCATAATGAAAGCCTAAATCATATAAGCAATCCAGATATGGAAAAGATCCAAGAATTTGTTGCCAAAATTAAAGACGAAACTCTAGGTGCTTTTTTGAAGTCTTTTGACCAAATGTTAGAGAATTCACGAAAAATGATGGAAGAAAATCAAAAGTATCTTAAAGAAAAAGTTATACCTAAGCAAGAATCCGACAAACAGGCTTTTGTAGAAGAAGCAGTAAGATTAGGTAAACCTGCTCCAACAAATATTAGCGTCTAAATTAGACTTTTAAAGAGAGAAAATATATTTATTTTCTCTCTTTTTGCTATCTAAATATTTACCACAGGTGTTTTAGATTAATTATTGTAGTAATAAATATTTTTTACTCAGCTAAACCTAAGAAATACTCAGTAAATTTTAAGTTAGTTCTAAGATTGACATAAGACTATAAAGTCATACTTATATTAACTTTAAAAGTTATATTAAAAAGTAAAAAAATATTATTTAATTATTCTAAATAATGAATTAATTGATAATAGATTTATCTAAGTTTTCTGTACAAATAATATAACCCACAGTATGAGATGAAAGAATAATCTTTCATCTTTTTTTTTGTTCGATTTTTAAAGGCAATAAAAAAAGCCAGATATTTCTGGCTTTAGAGTTTTTGAGAGTTTTAAGTTGTTTTTTATTTAAAAGCACTTGTGATGTTAGCTGTATAATATTCAGCTCTTTCTGTAAAAGATTTTTGAAATTCTTTCCATTTGGTTGAGTTAATTCTGTCAGCCATTGTTACTTTTCTTGTTTCGTTTCCGCCACCGATTGAAACTCTTGCATTAAAAACGGTTGATGAAACAGTAGTTTTGTTGTTAAATCCTTGTTGAAATTCTTGCCATCTACCTGAAACCATTTTCTTTTGGCTTTTTTCTACTGAACCAATTCTTGAAACACTGTTAGGATTTTGAGTTTGTCCACAAGCATTTAATGAAAAGCCAACTACTAAGGTTACTGCAACTTTTACTAAATTTTTCTTTAACATTTTTAATTCTCTCTCAAAACTTATTTATCAAACTCTATAAATATATTATAACAAGTCTAAGTTAAGACTAAGATATTTAAGAGTTAATGATGGATAAATAAAAGGTTAAGCTTTTATCTCTATTACTTAACCTAAGTAATGAGTTGAAATTAATAATTAAAATTATTTAACTGATACAAATAGCAATTCCAAAAAATAATCTTCTATAATGTTTTTAATTACAATATAATTTTTTGAGTATTTATTAAATGAAACATGAGTTTGTTCATTGTCATGTACACTCTGAATTTTCACTTCTTGACGGTTCTAGTAGAGTAAAAGATATAGTTAAAACAGCAGTAGAGACGGGTATGACTGCTATTGCACTTACAGATCATAATGTTATGTATGGAGCTATTGATTTTTATAAGAAAGCAAAAAGTGCTGATATAAAACCTATAATTGGATATGAAGCTTTTGTCAGTAATAATCCAATTGCCGAAAAAAAATCCAAAGATGTTAGTAATATAGTTTTGCTAGCAAAAAATGAAAAAGGCTATAAAAATATTATTAAGCTAGTTAGTACTGGTTTTCTCGAAGGTTTTTATTATTATCCAAGAATTGATTATGAGCTATTGGCTAAATATTCAGAAGGTGTAATTGCTTTATCTTCATGCCTCAATGGTGAAGTATCTTCATCATTACTACGTGGTAATTATGATAATGCCTTTAGAGCAGCATCACATTATAAAGAAATATTTGGCGATGATTATTATATAGAAATACAAGATCACGGAATGGCGGCTCAAAAACGAATTAATCCTAATATTGTTAGGCTATCAAAAGAACTTGAAATTAAACTTGTTGCTACAAATGATTGTCATTACACAAAAAGAGAAGATGCTTTAGCAAGAGAAATATTAACTTGTATAAAAAATGGTATCAAACTAGAAGACAATAAGAATACTTTGGAAGGACAAGAACATTATATTAAATCTCCAGACGAGATGTATCAAATTTTTCATGAAATACCAGAAGCACTAAAACATAGCTTAGAAATAGCTGATAAATGCAATCTTTCTCTACATTTTGGAGATTATATTTTACCCCATTTTCCTTTGCCTCCAGGACATACAGCTGATACATTTTTGAATAAGTTATCAAAAGAAGGGCTAAAACATAGATATAAAGAGTTAAATTCTATTATTCTAAAAAGATTTGATTATGAAATTTCGATGATCCATAAAATGGGATTTTCTGCTTATTTTTTGATTGTTGCTGATTATATTAGTTTTGCCAGAAAAAAGGGTATTCAAGTTGGTCCTGGTAGAGGTTCTGCTGCAGGTTCAATAGTTGCTTATGCTTTAGGTATCACTGATATTGATCCTTTACCGTTTAATTTACTTTTTGAAAGATTTTTAAACCCAGAAAGAATATCTATGCCTGACGTTGATACAGATTTTTGTATTGATAGACGTGCTGAGGTAATACAATATGTTAGTGAAAAATATGGTGCATCAAATGTAAGTCAAATCGTTACTCTAGGAACATTAGGAGCAAAACAAGTTTTACGAGATGTTTCTAAGGTTATGGGTTATGCTGTTTCTGAATCAGAAAAATTATCCAAAATGATTCCAAAAGGTGTAGGTATAAAGCTTGCTGATGCTCTTGTTGAAGGTCTGGATCTGTATAAAGCTTGTGAAGAAAATCCAAGAACTAAAGAAATTATTGAATTAGCCAAAAAACTTGAAGGCTTGGCAAGACATTCTAGTATACATGCTGCTGGTATAGTTATCTCCAAAGATCCTCTTGATACTATTGTTCCTTTAGAAAAAAATAAAGATGGAGTTATTATTGCTCAGTATCAAATGTCAGAGCTTGAAAAACTTGGACTTTTGAAAATGGATTTTTTGGGCTTAAGAAATTTAACCATGATTGCGAATGCTCTTGAAATTATTGAAAATACTAGAGGATTTGTTTTAGATCTTAACGAAATACCTCTTGATGATCAAAAAACTTATGAGTTATTAGAGTCTGGTAATACCATTGGTGTTTTTCAATTAGAGTCATCTGGTATGCAAAAACTGGTTATGGAATTAAAACCTAATGTTTTTGAGGAAATTATTGCCTTAATTGCTCTTTATCGTCCAGGACCTCTTGGTAGTGGCATGGTTGAGTCATTTGTTAATAGAAAGCATGGAAGAGAACCAATTGAATATCCTCATCCAACTATTGAAGATATTTTGAAAGATACTTATGGATTAATAGTTTATCAAGAACAAATTATGCAAATATCACAAATTATAGCTGGATATTCACTTGGTCAGGCTGATTTACTAAGAAAAGCAATGGGTAAAAAATTACTTGATGAAATGCAAAGGCAACGTGAAACATTTATGAATGGTGCTGCCAAAAATGGTGTAGATAGTGAAATTGCCAAAACACTGTTTGATACAATGGAAAAATTTGCTGAGTATGGTTTTAATAAATCTCATAGTGCTGCTTATGCTGTTATTACTTATCGCACAGCTTATCTAAAAGCAAATTATCCTGTTGAATATATGGCAGCTCTGATATCTAGTGTAATGAATAATCCTGACAAAGTTCCAATATATACTTCTGAAACTCGAAGAATGGGAATTCAAGTATTACAGCCAGATGTTAATAGTAGTGAAAATAATTTTAAAGTTGATGCTATTTCTATCCGTTTTGGTCTAAAAGCAGTCAAAGGAGTTGGCGAAAATGTTATTGCTGCTATTTGTGAAACTCGTAAAAAAAATGGTCATTTTAAATCACTTTATGACTTTTGCAAAAGTATTAGCTCTGGAATACTCAATCGTAAAGCAATTGAATCATTAATTAAAGCAGGTGGCTTTGATTCAGTTAATACTAATCGTCGACAATTACTTGAAGGTATGGAGCTTACATACAATACAGCAATAAAAAAACAAAAGGATGAAGAAGCAGGTCAAACATCTATGTTTGGAATGGTTACAGAGGAAGCTGGAGAGGTTTTTGATGAAGCTCCAGAATTACCAAATGTTGAGCCTTATCCTGAGGAAGAAAACTTAGCAATAGAAAAGCAGGTGTTGGGATTGTATGTTTCTGGTCATCCACTTAATAAGTATAGTACACAACTAGAGAGATTTTGTATTCAAACAACCAGTCAACTTGGAGAGCTTAATGATGGTGTTAGCTTAACTATAGGTGGTATTATCAGTAATTATAGAACCATGTTAACTAAAAAAATGGATACAATGGCTGTTTTTACATTGGAAGATTTAACTGGGACTTTTGAAGTTATTGCATATCCAGAGGCTTGGAACAAATATCGTGATTTTCTTGCAAATGATAGCAAATTACTTCTCCACGGAAAACTTAATGTTAGAGATGAAGACACAAAAGTAATTCTTTCTTCTGTTAGTCACCTATCTTCAATACCTTATTTGGAAATAAAAGTCTTTGATGATACTAGTATGAT
>JACMQJ010000174.1 GCA_014377055.1 Candidatus Sericytochromatia bacterium | reverse complement strand
GCACTGTTAACATATTTAAAAAGATGTGTCCTGTCAGAAATAAAATTTAACCTGTCACAACACAATAGACTTAATCGTACATGAATAAACCCTATAGAAGTAACATCCTCATCTTCGATTTAGGTATATAAATATTTAGTATTTAATTTGAGTGAAGTATTTGATGACCCGATGATGATAAATCAAATCTCTAATTCAGCATTTTTTATTGTTATTACTATCTTTAAATTTTTCAAGAAGAATATGTGAAAGATCAAGCATAAAAGATACTTAATATATTTGATAAATAAGAGGATAAGATAGCAATAAAGCTATTTTTAAACTTTTTTAAGCAATTAGCTTTTAATAAAAAAATAGATAAATTAGATTATAGTGTTATTGAAAATACATATAGGGATAAGCAAGAGGTTAAGTCTATGTTAATTACAACTGCTAGAATCAGCAAAAAATTATGTAATAAAATTATTGAGCAAAAAATTCAAATCTTTACTTAGAGATTTGGAAAATAAAATAAATAAATGCAAATATATTAATTTAAAAAACACCTATACCATTGGCTATATTAGCAGATTCTTCAACTACAATATTTTTATTTGGTAAATTAATTCTTAAGCCTGTAGAAGGACCACCATCCATATTAATAGCTGATTTACAGGCAAATCCACCTTTACTTTCCTCTTTTGTTAGTAATGATGATAATTCCCATAATGAAGGAGATGCAGCTCTATCAGCTACTATAATTAATATCTTATTATCTTTGGTTAAGCCGATAGCAGTTCTAGCGTTGTACTCATGATCGTCTGCGTATATACCCATTTGACCATTTTTTTCTACTAACAAAGGACCATTTTGCATTAAATCAGGGTAACTATTTTTATAAATATTTATTTGCTTTTTATGGAATATTTTTACGTCTTGATCTTTTATTGCTAATATACCACTACCACCAGATTTATTAAATTGTCCAATCACTTTATTTTTTATTTTTAGTAATCCAGATGGTAAAAAATTTTCTTGAAAATATCCACCATTAACAACAATTAGAGGCTTATATTTATCCTCTAAATCTTTAAGGGAAGTAATATTTTTATTATCAACTAAAAAACGTAATTTTCTTGTATTACTTAATTTTATAGCATATAAATGACCTTTTTTAAACCATTTACCATATTCCATTTGTATAAAGTCGACGCCCTGATAAAGATGCTCCCATTGCAGAGGGTGATTTTCGCTATTTTTTGGCTGTGATTGTACAACTAAGCTTGAAATACTAGAAGCTATAGTAACTATTGCTGTCATTAAAATTTTTCTCATTAAAGATAGTTATAACATTTTGATAATTTTTTTAATGTGAGATATATACAATTTAGCAGAAATATTTATTCGACATTAAAGACTATATCAGGATTATAGTATATTCCTTCTAATGTGTTTGTTTCAAGAAAATTTGCTTCTTGACAAGCCCAAGAAAAAACCTTTTTTTTATCCATTGGTGTAAAATCTTCCCATATCTTATCATTTTTTTTAGCATTTATGATTAAGCTATCTGTTGTATTGTTTTTAATAACTTGGAATGATTCAGCAACCCCAACTCTCAAAAATATTAATGAATCTGGATCTACTTTTTT
Source organism: Candidatus Sericytochromatia bacterium (assembly GCA_014377055.1). Classification (GTDB taxonomy): domain Bacteria; phylum Cyanobacteriota; class Sericytochromatia; order UBA7694; family JACMQJ01; genus JACMQJ01. The sequence goes on along the minus strand of JACMQJ010000174.1, from coordinate 10,798 downwards.
ATTTATTTCTATCCAATTTCTTTCTTTTATACGAAAAGATAATGATTGTATTTTGTAGATTTTAGTGGCTTTAGCAAAGTTAGAATAAATATATTTACAAATATCAGGGTTTTCTATATTCACTTTATTATCTCTATACATTTCATAAACTTCTACTTGATAGATAGGATCAGTGGCTATTTTTTTATTAAGCTCTTCTTGAGTTCTATCGCTTTCTTTAAATCTAAGAGGCTTGATGGCAAAATTTTTAAGATAGCCTGTTTTTGTTTTTAGAATAAAAATAGCTGCTTTGGGAGCATCAGCTCCCCAATAATTAATATCGTCACCAATTGTCATCTCATCAATGCTTAAATCACTTGCTTGACGCTCAAAAATCTGGTCGTTATCTGCCTTGATTGTTTGCTTACACGAAATCAACATAATTAAAATTGAAAATAAAAAGGATTTTAATTTAATCTTCATCTTCTTCATTTTCGACTTCAATATATGGATCCTCAATCAAAATCATATTATAGTAATAAAAATCAAGAACAACGCTTCCACCAACATCATCTCTCAGATCAAATAAATTTTTTATTGAACGAAACATTGGAAATTTTGGATTAAGAAATTTGTCTATTGCGTCTTGTTTTAATTCAAGCCTTACTGTCATTTCATCCATTTCTTTTACTTCTTCTTTGGTAAATCTATCATCTTCATCTTTATAAGCGAGGTCTGTCATTGATGATATTTCCAAAATATTCTGAGAATTTAATCTAGGTATTTGTATAAATAAGTTTTGGACAACTAACTCTTCTCGAACAGTAATTAATAAAAACCGATCAAATCTAAAAGGTATACCATCAAGGTTAAAAGTGTAATCTTTACCCGTTATTATGGGATAAATTTCATAAATAAAATTATTAGTTGGATCAAGAAAAGCTTTTGGATCTATTTCATCACTATTATTATTTTTATTCAGTGGACTTTTGTTTAATTGAGTATTCATTTGTTTATATTTAAACTTATTTTTTGACTACATAAAATAAAATTTATTGCTGAGTTCATATCTTGAAAAGTATATTGACTAAAAAAACTCAGGCTATCAGCATTTGGTTCTTGATCTATACCTACAACTGAATTAAAATCTCTGCCACTATAACCATTAACCCTTAATATGACTGAGTTATTTACTTTTGTCAAAGTGAAAAACGCTCTACCATATATCGTTATATTATCAGGTAAAATAGTTAGGGGTATTGATGTACAAGATCTTAAGCTCAAAGAAAAATTTATTGCATTTTTATTTAAGCTTAAAATAAAAGATTTGATCGTTAAATAATCTGTTTTGTCTGTTCTATAAAAAGATTTATTTTCAGCTAAATCTTTGAGCCTATTAATTAAATCAAGGTAATCCATAGCGGATTCTAACTTAATTTTTATAATATTTTTTATTTCAGCTAATTTATTTTTTAATTCATAATATTCTTCTTCAATAAATTGCAAATCTTTAAACTCTTTATTTAAGTCTGAATCTGATTTTTTTTCAATTATCTTTAAATGCTCTTCCATTTTTTTGATGGTTTCAATTAAATTTCTTTGAATATCAAAAATTAAATTACTAGTTTTAGTATCATTATTATTTAAATTTAATAGTTCATTCATTCTATCTTCATTTTTAAACACTTCAAGTTTTAGACGCATGTATAATTGAAACGCTTTATTTAAATCAGGATTTTTTAAACGTGAAATATTCAACATAATTTTACTTTGTCGTGTAGATAATATTTCAGCTAATTTAGAAATTCTTGTTTCATATAAAGTTATTTTTCGGTTAACAATACTTTGGATCTCTTGAATAAGTATCATTATTCCTTTATTTTTGTCACCTTTACTTAATCGGAGTAACTTAAACCTTGATTCTAAAAAGGCTATTTCTGACTTAAGACGCTTATTATCAATATCATCACAAAAAATATGTACTGATTGAATACTCGAAAAATTTTGAACCAAGTCTTTTTCATTAGTTTGTAATTTTACTGTTAGCTCTTTAATTATGCTAGGGTTACAATCTTTTGAAGGTTTCTCAACTTCTAAAAGTAGATTTTCAATAGCTTGAGCAAGATTTATTTTTGCTCTTAGGTATTCACAAATTATTTTAGTTTCTGAATCTTTAATAATCTTAGATTTAAATTTATCATTGATTTTATTTAATAATAAATCAGCAATTTCTAATTTATTAGAATTTAATAAATATGTAATAGATAGATAAATAATATTATTTAGAATATTATCATCAATTAAATCCGTATATTCTTCCAATAAATAATCTAATATATCTATATTTTCTTGATTAATTATCTTATTTATAATTGAAAAGTAAAATTTGTTATAAATATCAATCTCGGTAGTATTATCATGAAGGCTAAATATATTATTGATTTGCTCTTCATCTAAATACTTATAAGAAAAGGTTGGTATATCAGTTAATAAAATATTTTCTGCTGTTTTTTGTAACATATCTATTTAGTGACCAAGATGAGCTTTATTTAATAATATTAATGGTGTTGAATTAACATAAGTAGTTTGTCTAGGTGCAGAGGAAGACACATTATTCAAATTATTGGAAGTTCCTAATTCTTGCAGTTGTATATTTAGCTTTGATTCTACACCCATAAATGAAGTTACATTAGGATTAAAAGTTGGTAGCATCATTATTAAATCTTGAAAGTCTGGTTGAGATACAACATCATTCAATGCTTGGTGTATTCCATCCAAAGCATGACTTACTGAATCTTTAAAGTTTAATAATTTTGATTTCATTTGACTTAATTTGTCAGGCTTTTGATTTGTACTTACTTCAGCATTTACAGATTTAAATGTGTCCATAATACTATCTTTGTGACTTTTTAATGTTTCAGGTGAAATATCTTTTTTAACTTTTATAGTAATATTTGAGCCAAGTAATTTATCACTTGCCAAAATAGTTTTGTTATTTTTAGTAATATTTATAGTATTTATTTTACAACTAATATCCCCACCAATAGACATTGTTGCCTTAAAGCTTGATTTTGTTGCACTTTTGGAAATTATTTTGCTTGATTCTGATATTTTTAAGTTGACTTTACCATAAGAGGCAGTCATAGATTCTTTTGATGTTACTATATCAGTCTTATTAAAGCTAATAGGTTTAGTTGTTTCAGCCTTAGAAAAACTAACCATTGTACCTTTGTTTGCTTCACTTATTTTGGAAAAATCATCACCTGATAATGCCTGAACTGGTTTGCTATCAACTCCAAACTTTCCTTTTAATTGTGAGATTATCTCTTGATGATCTTTTTGAGGATTTGAAGAATCATCAGAATTACCTTTTCCTTTTTCACCACTTGTTTTAATTGCTGTTTCTTCAAGCTCTGTCATTCCCTCTCTTGCTGATTCACTGGCAAGAACATCATCTTTTTTGGAGCCAGAAGGTTTTTGTTTATGTAACTTACTTATAGCATCATGAATGCCTGCGTGAAGTGACTGAAAATGCAATGTTTTAGCTCTATGAACATTCATGCCATGATTATGTAGTGAGTTTTTCATAATTTGATGATGATCGCTATCTGGTGAGATCATTTTTTGACTAGGTTTTGTTTGATCAGTTGTTGTTGTTTTAGTAGTGCTTTGTTGGGTCTGACCAATTGATAACTTTGATGTTTCTTTTCCCAACTCTTTAGAGGTTTCTGTATTATGTTCCTGAGTTGGCACACTTGATTCTTTAACACTTTCAAGACCTATTTTGTGGCTTTTCATCATAGCAATTGTTTGATGTTGGTCACGACCTCCACCACCCTTACCATCATTTCCTTTTTCTTCGTTTCCAGTACCTTCATTTGCATCAATATATTCTTCATGTCCAGTACTTTCAGCCATTAATTGAGAAGCTTTAGAAACTCCGTCTTTAGTTCCTCTATGTAATTTTTGAATCCCACCTTTGATATGACTAAAACTATGACTTTGAACTCTATTATGATTAACAGGCTTTTTTATTGCGTGATGAAGATGAACTTCGACTTTATGAGCAACGGTTTGTGTTGTACTTGTTGTTTGAGCTTTTGGACTTTCACCTTTAGTTTCAGGTGCACTTTTAGGCTCAGAGGTGCTTTTGGTAGCCTCTACCTGTTTAGCTCCACCTGTTGGATTGCTTGAGCTAACTTCTCTAATTATTTGGTTATGAGATGGATTAACACCTTGTATTGACATAAAGTTAGTCCTCCTTAATAATCTTGATCTTGATTTTGTTTATTCTTTAGCCATGGTAGATTATCTTCTATTTCATTTTTTAGGCTTTGAATTTCATCAGGCAAATACTCAAGATAAGATTCAGCTAAGTTAATATATTTCCAAGCAAATTCATCATCATCTAACACATAAAAAATATATGCCAAACAAATATATGCCTCTGGATTATCAGGACTAAATTTTAGAGCTTCAATTAATTTTTCACCAGCAATTTCCAAACTTTCTTTGTCAGGATTTTTAGAAAATTCCTCTAATTCGATAACAGCTTGCTCATAAGCTGAACCAGATGTAGCAACACGTCTTTTGTTTACTTTTTCTTTTGCTGAAGCAAAGGCACTCATATCAAACATTTAATCACTTCTTTCAAATAACTGTCAGATATTTTTAATAATCTTTTTGATGTAATTAAAATAAAAGATTTATTAATATAATTATATCAATATAATTATAATTATTCCAAATATTTTAGTAGTGTAAAAATTTAAGCGATAAATTAACTTTATTATAATTTTAAAATTTCTCTAGTATTGAGCTTGAGATTATTCATTCCACTACTTTTCGTTCAGACTTATGCTGAGCTTGCCGAAGTGATGACACTGATTGTCACTCTGAGGTATGAAGAGTCTTTTTTATACTGCTAAATATTTTTTTGATTTAGTTACTAATTATAAGAATAAGCTCTAAGCCAAACTGTTACTTTCATTGCGACATAGCTCAATATCTATCAAGATTTGTTCTTTTAATTTTTCTATCCCATCAAATTTTTTTTCTGGACGTAAATAATCACTAAAATTTATTTCTATCTGATTGCCATAAATATCATCATCAAAATCCAAAATATGCACTTCAATACTTTTTAAACCATTATCGAAAGTTGGTCGATTACCTATATTTGTTACTCCTACATAGTTTTTATCTTTAACTTTGACATCACAACAGTAAACACCATTTTTAGGAATTAATTTTCTTTCGCTAACTAAAATATTGGCTGTAGGTATACCTAAAACAGTTTTACCTAAGCCTCTACCTCTAACGACTTGACCTCTTAAGTAATATTTGTAATTAAGTAATTGATTTGCTTTGCTTATCTCTCCATCAGTTAATAACTCTCTTATAACTGAGCTACTAACATTTTGACCTTCATATTTAACAGGTTTAACAACTTCAACATCATAATTATACTTTTTGCTAAAGTTTTTTAATGTTTGTTCATTTCCTTGGGCTTTATAGCCAAAGAAAAAATTAAAGCCCACGCAAATATTTTTTGCTTTAAGTTTTTTGACTAATATATTTTCAATAAATTCTTCAGGACTAAGAATAGAAAAATCTTTGCTAAAATTTGGCATCACACAGTAGTCAGAATCTGATTCATAGCTTTTTAGCAAATTTACTTTTTCATCAGACATAGTTAAAATCTGAGGTACTTTTTTACTACCTGTAATAATAGCTGGATGATCTGTAAATGTAAAAATCAGCAGTTTTTGATTATTTTCAAGAGCAATCTTTTTTGCATTTTTTAATACTGATTGATGCCCAAGATGAAGTCCATCAAAAGTACCTATAGCTATAGTTGTATCTTCCTCAATGTTGGGAATATCAAAAAAAACTTGCATAATTAATTTATTCAGCCTAAATATAATATTTTTATTTAAATTATTTATATTATATGTTACAGATGGACAAAAACAACATTAAAGAAAAATAAATATATTAAGATACTTATGTAGAGACGCATTGCATGAGTCTTTTAAACCAATCAATATGTAAGATGATACATGCAATGCGTCTCTACATTTAATTTTAATTGTCAGATAATTAAAAATAACACTAATTTTTACGAATCAAATCTGTATGCCTTAAAAGAAGTTTTTTACTTAAAGGTTGATCAACTCTATCTACTCCAAAAAAGTTTATTTCTATTTTTCTAGTACCAAATTCAGCCAAGATATATCCTCTTTTTGAAGGATTAAAATATTTTATTTCAGGAATAAGCAATGGTACTAGATTAGAAAACCAATAAAAAATACCCAAACTCCTTGAGCTAATAGATGTTACGGTAAATTCTTCAGAAACTTTTTTGTGATTATATTTTACATCTGCTTGAACAAATGTATGAAGATCGCCAGTAAAAAAAACAGCATTATTTACTTTTTCGCTTATGACTTTTAGAATATCTTGCTTTTCAGAATAAAAACCATCCCATTGATCAAAATTAAATAAATTACCAAAGTATGAAAATTCAGTAATATCAGTGTTGTTTCCAATAACTTTCCATTTTGCTTTAGAATCAATAAGAGTATTTGTTAGCCAGTTTTTTTGTTCTTTCCCTAAATATGTTCTACTAGCAAGGTGAGCTTTTTTAGTACAATCAAAATCAACTTTTAATAAATCATGACAAATATTTCCATCTCTATATTGTCTACCATCAATCATAAACAACTCTAATAAATCGCCAATTTTGACAGTACGATAAATTTTAAATCCTTGTTGTTCTCTAATCGGGACATAATTAAAAAAAGTTGTATAAGCAGCTTTTAGACGTTCAGGATTTTCTTTTAACATTTGAAGACCTGAATAGTCATTTTGTACTTCATGATCATCCCAAATAGAAACCATTGGTATTTTATTCATTGCTTGTCTTAAAAAAGGCTCTTGCAAATAAACTTGGTATTTCTTTCTATATGTAGCTAAATCATAAGCATTACCAGATGGATCTATTCTAGTCGGTCTGTTTCGAGCATTTTCATAAATAAAATCTCCTAGCATAACAATTAAATCAGGCTTATCATCTATTATATGCTTATAAGCACTAAAGTAACCATCACTATAATTTTGGCATGATACAAATGCTATTTTAAATTTTCTTGGATTAACAGGTAAAGTTTTGGTTGTTCCTATTGGACTATAAATATTATTATATCTAAATCTATAATAATATTTGGTATTTGGTTTAAGGTGGTCAACATCAACCTTGATGGTATAATCTTTATCTTTATTTGTGTTTATTATTCCTGAGTTAGTAATATTTTTGAAGTTTTCGTCTTTAGAAACTTCATAGTTTAGGTTAGATATTTCTTCATTAGATTCAACTTTAGTCCATATTATAACTTTATCTATTAGCGGATCACCTGAGGCTACTCCATATTTAAAAGTATTATTGGTATATTCTTCTGCTTTAACAGATGATTGAAAAATTAGTATAAAAAATATAAAAGTAAAAAATTTTTGCATTGATAAGGTTATTTAAATGAAAATTGACTACAATATAATATTATAGTCAATTCTTTAATTATAATTAGAAATTCAAAAATGTTGAAAACATGATTCTTGAATTGGCAACATTACTATCTTTTGATGAATCTACAACAGGTTGTAATCTATCTCCCAAAGAACTAGCATATAGAGCATTTGTATAATCATATTCTAAAGCAAATTTTAATTTTTCAACAGTATAAACTATTCTAGGACTAATTCTAAACACACTAGCTATATTTTGATCTCTCGCAAATATATTATCTTTACCAGTAGCATCTTTGGTGACCTGAGCTAAATCAGACGCTCCCATATTTGCTGAATATCCACCAAATATCCCAAAAGAAACTGATTTATTTAATTCATAATCAACGTCTAACCAACCACTAGCAGTGTTTAAAGTTACAGCTTTTTCTTTTGTTAAAGCATATCCACCAAGCATAAGATGATCGGCAAGATCACCTCCATATATACCCTTAGCTTGAATAGTAAAACCCTCTAATTTTGCTTTTGCATAAACCGTTCCAGAAGTAGCCTGAAAGTTTTGTGCAAGAGCATCAGGTCTAATAGTTTTTGTAAAACCACCAGCACCAAATAAGAAATTACTATTTCCTACTTCTGCTTGTAAATGAAGTGAAGGTATTCCAGATCTCTGTTCTTTAATTACTCCACCTATTTCAGAAAATCCGTCTCTTTCCATAGCTATAGAGCCTAATACTTTAAATATTTCGGCTGGCTTATAGCTCAAAGTTACTTGTGGATTTCTTGAGAAAGTTTGAAAAGGTGCACCAAGATTATAGCTAACTGTTTTTGGAACAACTGACATTGGTGTACAAAAAGCTGACCAATATTGACCAATTAATAAATCTACCTGCTCCCATTTTAAATTTACATAAGAATGCCTTAAACTAAAACTACTTAATTGAGCTTCACTAGGACCAAAAAAATCACCTTCCAAATATCCTGACACTTTTGCACCAAAAGCGTCAGGAGTACTAATTTTTAACATTCCTCTTGTCATGAATGATGTTAAATTTAAATTGTTATCAGAGTTTTCATCAAGACCATTAGGGGTTTTTTTAATAGCTTTTGGATAAAGATAAAGTGCACCTTCTCTTAATGATGTTGTTTGTCTGCTGTCATAATAAGCATCATAACGAATAAAACCATTAAAATTTAATTTAACCGAATCTTCTTTTTTAACAGATTCATCACTTAATTTGATAGTGGCATCTCTCTTTTCTTCTGCTAAAGCATTAACAGCAAAAGATAATAAAATAGTCGAAATCAAGAGAACAGAACTAATTTTTGTTTTTTGCATTGAATTTCCTCCAATAAAATAAATGTATAGTATATTACTAATCTAATATATCTCTAAGCACTGCATAATATCATTTTCATCTTTAACTAAAATAAAATGAAAGTATTTATCGTTTTCAAGCCGAACAATATTTTTTATTTTTGCTAACTTGTCAAAAAAAGCTATTTTTGGAGCTTTTATTTCTTGACGATAAAAATCTATTGAATTACTAGGATAATTATTATTACATATATAAAAAGTAGATACTACTTTTTGTTTTAAATTATTTACTAGATGCTTAGATATTTCGGATACTCTAAGTAAATCATCTTGACTTCCATCCCCTGTATCTACAATAATAATACCATTATCATTAGACTCTATTAAGATAGGAATATTTAATTCTGATTGATATTGACCTTTAAATTTGGTATTAATTTTAATCCGAGATATTTTAGATATTAGATCTAAAAGTAAAGGAAAATTGTTATATTTGTTTTTGGCTATCATATCAAAAAAGAAATTTTCTATTACAAATTTGGAATAATTGTATAATTTCAAAGTATCATTATCAAGATTAACTTTATTATGATCAAAATTTAGATTATCTATAATTTTATCTTTTAGGTTATGCGAATAAGCATATTCTTCAGTTTTAATAATATTTGCTAAAGTATAACTATTTTCTTTATGATAGTAGAGATTAATTAATATCTCATTATCAATTTTATTAACTAAAGTTTTTTCTAGTGTAGGAATAATTTCATTAACTAGACTACTAATATTAGTTATTTTAGACATAATTAGGTCTATATTTTTGATACTTGTAATATTAAAGTCTTCATCCTGATATTTAAATAATTTGAGCCTATTCTTATAATCAAGAACTAAATTTGTTAGGATATTAGCTTGATAAAAAGCATAAAGCTCAGAGCTTGATTCAACAGACGTATTTTTCATAATCAAATTAGTATTTTCTTTAATAAAAGATAAAAGCTCACGATTTAAACTACTAAAAGAAAATATATCTTTATTTTGAAAACTTTCTTTCGCTTCTTCATAAAAACTATTATTTGCTATAACTAAAAACTCTTTACCTGATTGGATCAAATAATTAAAAATATTATAATCGGATTTTTCTGGTGAATAATCATATAATATCAAATCAAATTCGTCCAAAACAATATCAATTAAATTAAATTTTCTTTCAAAAATAAAATCGTTGACGAAAAATTTTATAAACAAATAATTTATTATATTATTGCCTAAATAAAGTATTTTCTTTTTTAAATAGTTTTCTGGTAAGTTATTTGATTTAAATTTTATAACAGAGTTATTTAGATTATTCTCTAAAACATGATTATTAAGATGTTCTAAAGTATTAATATCTTCAATTTCAACATTATTATCAGCTTTGTAAAATAATACATTATAAAAATATATCGGTATCAAAAAATCTTTTGCTACGATGGCTTCAAGAAATTGTAAATCTTCCATTTCAACATTATTAAAAATTTCTATATTATTTAGCGAGTCAAAGCCTGACAAAATAATGCTTTTATGAACGAAAAAGACTCTGTTTTTTGAAAAAATAAAGCCAAATTTTTCATCTGTCTGAAGATATTTATCAAATTCATTAAAACTATCAAATAATTTTTTGTCATATCTGTCCGTTAAAGATTTGATCAAAGATAAGTTACTAAAGTTTTTAAATTGAATTACTTCATCTTCTTTTTGTAGATCAACTTTAATACTAGAATTAAAATGGCTTATTTGCTCAATATCTTGACGATCAAGCTTAAAAAAACTATTAATAAATTTATTACTTACAAACCTTGATTCATAATATTTTGATAACTCATTTTTTAGTTCAGATAACGAAGAAAATCTATTTTCTGGATTTTTATCCAAACATTTTAATATTATTTTTTCAATTTCAGAATCCATATTAAAGTCGTATAAGCTAGGTAAGGTTGGATT
>JACMQJ010000173.1 GCA_014377055.1 Candidatus Sericytochromatia bacterium | reverse complement strand
GTGATCAGAGATAAAGTCCTGTATTATTTTATGTACTCTTGGTGAATTATCAAAAAGGGTTGAATCAAGATCAAATAACATAAAAGGTTTTTCACCATTTTTAAGGCTAATACGTCCCATTTCAATAATATATTTTAATGGGTCAAAGCTCAGAATAACTTCATAAGTATGTTCTAAGAGATTAATATTTTTTTCATTATTAATTAAATTATTAGAAATAATTTTTTCTATAAGTTGATAATATTCTTCTGTTTCTTTTGATGAATCCTTAAAACCTAATAAATAAGATTTAGCTAGATTATAATCCAAAGATATATTTTCATTCCGATAAAAATCAATCAACTTATTACGAAATTTATCTCTAATAATTAAAGATTCTTCAGCAATAAAAAACTTCTCTTTAAAATTAGAGCTAATATCTAAAATCTCATTATTAACAGCACAATCATATAATCCTCTAAATTCTTTTATTGCCAAGTCATAATTTTTTATGTGCAAAAGTTGCTCAGATTTATTTATATGATAATCAGTAAATGATTCATAATTGTAAGTCTTTGGTAAATCAAAAGGGCTCTTCCCAAGAGCTTGATCTGAAAGCAGCCCCATTATTATTTAGCCCTGAATAATACAGTGTTATATGATACTCTGTAACCTTTTGGTAAAGTTTTAACGTCTTCGGTATTTAATTTAATTTTGAATGGGAGATCTTTATTGCCTGTTCTTACAGCTCTCAGACTTAATTCGTCAGCTCTATTTGATAAAGCATGAAAGCCACCATAATTAAAATCTAAAGAAACAACTTGAAAACTGTATTGACTATTTGAGATCAAAGAATTAATACCTGAAGGATATTTAATTGATGTAGCTGTGGTAAATCCTTCCCAAGCTGAATCAACTCTTAGATCTGTATTATGGACATCGGCTTGATAAGCTTTTGCATCACTAACACCTGTCCAACTAAATGTAGGTGTATTACCAACTCCTGTACTTTCATAATTTGGAGTTAGACCCGTAGGAGGTTGTAATAAATATGCTTCAACTGAATCACCTTCATGTAAATCTTTAACTGCAACATCACTTCCTAATGAAGAATTACCTGCATGAGCTTCAATTGCATAAGACAAATTATTTATATCTGTTATCTTTGGCAATCTGAATGATAATTCAGTTGGAGTACCACCTACATATTTGCTGGCAAGTACTTTTTCACCTGTTGGAAATACAACATAAGCGTTACAAGTAAAATTGCTAAAACCATAAGAATCATGGAATTTAACGTTTATGTTAATAAAGTTTTTGAGTGCATTAGCAGCATCAGTTGCAGCTTGATCTTTAACAACAGTAGTTGTTGGTGCTGTGCTACTTGATATGCCTGGAAATTGTGTATCTCCAACTCTAAATGTAATATCTTTTTTATAAATAAATTTTTGTATTTGAGTTGGATTGGTAGGTTTACCTGAGCTATCTCTTTCTAAATTATAGATAAATAATTGTCCTTTAGCAGTAGTTTGGTTAGCTGTAGGATTTACTTCTACTCTAATTCTACCTTTTTTAGAGTCAATAAGAGTTGTGGCAAATCTACTGTTATTATTATCGCCAAATGCTAGAACACTAGGATAATCAACCGCTGGAAAAGGTGTAGCCGAACCAGCAGCAGCTGGAACAGGGGTTGCACTAGCAACAGTGTCAGATGATTGAGGCTCTGCAGCTGACAAAGTCAAAATGTCTGCAGTGATAGTATTTTGATTAAAAACAGGAGTGCTATCCAATGGCTGCAAATGAATATTTCTATTTTCACCAGGTGTTACACCAACTACAGTTGAAGCATAATAACCTGGTGCAGATGCAGATATATCACTGACATCATTAATTATTCCAGCAGTTGTATAATTTCCAGAGGAATCAGTACTAAGGACAGAACCACTCAAGGATACAGTTGAATTTGATAATACCTTATAACTTTTTGTAGTTGGATCATATCCAAATACTTGCCCACTAAGCTTACCTGGTACTATAACAGTAGGTGACACCGATGCCAATACACCATTATTTCCATTAAAAGCTCCTGCCGATTTGCCAATTATATAAGGAGATGCTGTTTTATAGGCTCCTGGCTCTTTTGGTGGTGATTCATCAAATGGACTAAAAGGTTTTGGTGTTGATATAATACCCAAACCAGCTCCTATTCCACTTGTGGGAGGAGTTGTTGTTGTAACAGATGGATATGAATCGAAACCAACACTACTTGATGATTGTACATCTGTATTCTGATTCAAAGATGTTGATTTGTATTTATCGCAAGCAGCACCAAATAGTGACAATGCCAAAAAACCACCTAAAATTATTTTTGATCTCATTAAAGCCTCTTAAATTTTAAATCATCAATACGTTTATGGAGTTGCAAGAACTTTTACTGCCCCATTATCCAAAGTAAAATATACATTTCCATCTTTATCTGCTATAGAGCTTGAGTTAATTCCTTTGATTGAATGTCCAATAGAATCAAACTCATTAACTGGTAGATATTTCAATAAATTATCTGTAGAAGAATTTAAAGGTAATGTAAAGTAATTAATATATGGAGAAACATTGTTTACCATATTTGTATCAACCATAGCAGCTCTAACACCGCCACTTGAGGTTGATAAAGCAACAACACCATTACCTAATGGTGATAGATTAGTAGCTGAATCATCAATTCTACCCGATACACCAAGACAATAATTAGCTGAATTTTTGAATGTATCTACACTTGAAATATTACTTTCAAATAAAGCGTTTCCATTTGCAACATAAACCAAATTATTACCACTAGCAGATATTACAGGTGAAGAAATAATAGTACCTGTTGCATAGATATTAGTATTTAAAACTGATCCATAAGGTTTATTCCTTGAATTAACTCCCTCTTTTAGTTCCAAAAGTGGGCTTTGAGTTACAGTACTACCAAATATTCTAAATAAATATCCACCTGCTGGAACAATTATTGAATTAGTAATATTATCAAATAAAGGTGTACCAATTATTTTGGCTACACTATTTTTGTTGTACAAAGACAGATCCCAGCTTACGGAAACATCTCCTGTATTAGGTATGATTTGATAAAATTTACCATTTTCACCACCAACATATACAGATGAGTTATTTAAAACTGGTGAAGATGAAAAACTTGTATCATCAAGCTTTACAGAGTAAACAGAAGTGAACGTTTGTGATTGACTATTAGAAAAATCTAATTTAAGTCGATAAAAATTACCAGTGGCACTTGCAGCATAAACATAATCAGCATTCGGATCATTAGCATCAACAAACACTGAATTTTTAAATGAGTCATTAATTTTTATTGATGAAACAAGCTTACCGTCAGTATTGACACAGTATATGTCTCCAGATTTACTGGCAATATACATTACATTTTTGCCAAGATATGTTTTTGGATTACTACCTTTTGAAAAACTAGGTGAGCTATTTTTAAAATTGCCACCAAGTGATTGTTCCCAAAGGATAGCACCAGATGAATTAAGAGCAAATAAATTAGAACCAGTTATATTATCTGAGGTATAATATAGGGCATCATCTCCACTACCCGCACCATTTAAGCTTATAGCAGGATTTAGTGACATAGCACCAAATGACTTTCCTCTGTCACTGCCAGCGATATATATTTTGAATCCTGACTCAGTTGCTAATCTTGAAATAGGAGTAACAGT
>JACMQJ010000029.1 GCA_014377055.1 Candidatus Sericytochromatia bacterium | reverse complement strand
TCCCTTGCCAAGCTTTTGAGCAGTTTTTTGATCTATAAATTTACTTTCATCCAGTTTAATTTCTTTCAAAAGCTTTTCTAACTTTTCTCTTTCTACTATTTTTAAAGATTTTACATTTGAAAGGTCTGTAATCATCATGTCTGCAAGACCTTTACTTAATGGATTTAATTCCTGATCTTTTGATGTATTGTCAAAATATGAAATTGCTACTGTATTTATCTTGGCATTAGCAGGTTTAGTGTAAAATATAAGGCTAAGTAAAATAACAAAAGTAAAATAGGAAATATTTCTATTAATTTTTAGCTTTTTTAGCATATTGTGCTTATATTCTTTCATTATTACTAATACTTGTATTTAGAATAGATATTTAAAATTATAGAAGGCTTCTCCTATGGATAAAATATTTTAACATATCAATACTGATAAACTATAATTTTTTTAATAAATTATTAGCCGGTTTAAAATCAGGAGTATCTTTAGTAATACTTAAAACTTTTTCCTTTGATTCTGCCTTTTTACCATTATCAAAAAGCTCAATAGCATCTGAATAGTTTATTACCTGCTTCCAGGTTAGACCATTCTGCCTTAATAAGTCTTCTTTATCCTGACTCTCAAACCTTGCATCCATGCCTTCTATAATTTTAAGAACCAATTTTTTTTCTAAGTCAGTAAAATTTTCCTTAGTGCCGTTTAATCCTTCTGAACTAATTATTTCACCTGTTTCAACTCGAATAAGTTTTGCATCTATTCTAAATTGCCCTAAAAGCTCAAAGAAGCTTCCCATAACTAAATACTCAACACCTAATAATTTCCCTATTTTTTGAGTACTATTTTTATTAAAAACTTCTTTTTTTTCTAAATTTAGTTCATTTAAAATAGAGTTTAGTTTCTCTCTTTCAATAACTTTCACAGAATTAGCACTATTTAAATCTGTAATAATCATATCTGTTAAACCTTTTTTTAAAGGGTCTAATTCGCTTGAAGAGTTATTATTATCAAAATAGAGTACAGCGACCCTTTTAATATTATTTAAAACGGAAATTTCTTTTTTTCCGGATTGAGAAGGTTCAATATTCACTATTTTTAATTCTTTTTTCTTTTCCAGAACCTGTGAGTTGGCTGTAATAATGTTGCTTTTACTATATGTTGGTCTGGGAATAAGTACAGACTCCAAAGGTTTATCTTTATTTAAAACTCTGTTCATTTTTAAATTATTATTTTTGGCTTTAGTAACAGGAGCTTTATAAGTATATTTCGTCTTATTACCTGTAGTTTTTAATTTTTCTTTGGAAGCCACAGTAGTCTCAGTATCTAATTTACTCTGTTTTAAAAATAAAACTTTTTTACCATCAATTGTTACTTCTTTAGAATTGCCATTTTCTTGTAAAATACTCGGTTTTTCTGAAGGTAATATAGTTTCAGAGTCAATTTTAGTTGTCAGGGGTAGAATATTATCATTAACCCGATTTGGTATCATGTTAGGATATAAAACTACTGATAGGATAGGTATAGTTAAAAGTAAACTTGTTAAAAGTACTTTTTTGTTTTTAATGAATACTTCATTGCTTAATAATGAGCTATCACTTATTAACTTTGTTTCCTTAAGTAAATATACTAATTGATTTAAAGCATAAAGGATTATTTCTTTATCGATATCTTTACCATCATGAACTGATTCATTTCTTGCATCAATAATTGGATCTAAAGTCTCAATTTTAAATAACTTTATTGGCAAATTAAGCTCTGTTTTCAAAAGTTCAAGGATTTTACAATGCCTGTAAAGGCCGACTAATTGACCCAGCCCAACATGATTTATTCCTTTTCCAGCACTGAATTTACTTTCTGATTCTGTTAATCTCTCTCTTTTAAATAGTGGAACTGTTGCAAGTACCTGTTTATACAAATCTCTTAAGGCTACTTCAAAAGTAACTCCTATTACCTGCATGGCAATTTGTGTGGAATTTTGTGCTATTAATTTTTTAATCTCGCTAAGCTTTTTTTGGTAATTCATATTTAAAATCAATTTATATTTTAAACACTATTAAAGCAACTTAATGAGATTTTTTCAAGCTAAAAATTGATATTATTGTTTATAAATTATTATTTCATTAGCTGAAGTGAGCTAATAATTTTAATTGCGTCCTCCCTTGATATTGCATTTGCTTCTTCCTTTCTGTTTAAGGCATCTAAATCACAACCTGAAAATTGAACGCTTCCCTTTTTGGTAATGATCCAAT
>JACMQJ010000172.1 GCA_014377055.1 Candidatus Sericytochromatia bacterium | reverse complement strand
TATCTGATACATTAGAAGATTATTATCATCAAAAAGAAAGACAAAGTACTTTTGCTTTATTAAAATTAGATTTAAGTAAAATAGTAAAAAAATATCTTGATAAAAATCATGAAAGAATCAACTTTCAAAAACAAGTTTTAGAAAAGTCTGAGCAAGCTGAAATATATAAGCAATATGGAGATCTCATTTTCTCTAATATTCATAACTTACCAGAGAATACTCAATCAATAGAAATTGAAAATTATTATGATTCAAATAATTTATTGAAAATAGAGCTTAATAAGGATATTTCTGTATCAGAAAATGGTCAGAGATTTTTTAAAAAATATAATAAATTAAGAAATAGTCATGATATATCAATTAACCTAATAAAGTCTTACAATTTAGAGTTAGATTACCTTGAAGAAGTTTTCACTTCAATAGAAAATAGTGAAACACCTGAAAATTTAAAAGAAATTGAAATAGAATTAATTGAAGAAAAATATATTAATAAAACGATTAAACAAAAAAATAATAAAATTAAGTTAGAAAAAAAGAATTTACTGAATATTATTTCAACTGATGGCTTAGAAATATTGATTGGAAAAAATAATAAGCAAAATGACTTTTTAA
Source organism: Candidatus Sericytochromatia bacterium (assembly GCA_014377055.1). Taxonomy (GTDB): domain Bacteria; phylum Cyanobacteriota; class Sericytochromatia; order UBA7694; family JACMQJ01; genus JACMQJ01. Next base: position 2,649 of record JACMQJ010000172.1, on the reverse strand, counting down.
CTACTAAATTAGCTTCCGAAAATGATTTATGGTTTCATACCAGACTTATACCAGGCTCACATGTTATTTTGCGTACAGATAATGGCAAAAAAAGCTTAACTGATAATGATATTATTGAAGCTGCAACTATGGCAGCTAGATATAGTAAAGCCAAATATTCAAGCAATGTTTGTGTTGTTTATACCAAAGTAAAATATGTAAAAAAACCAGCTCATTCAAAACCTGGATTTGTTATTTATTCTAAAGAAAAAGCTGTTTATGTTAATCCTTAAGCAAGTTATATAATTATTTGCTAATAACTAATTAATAGAAAATTAAAGTACTTAATTTAAAATTAATTTTACAAATACTCATTAATATTTAAAAATTTATGATAATATAATAAGTTGTATTATGAAAGTTAATATTTTTTTTAATTTTGAGTACAAAGTCTTTTTAAAAAATTTATATACTTAAGTAAATTAGGTCAATATTGCTAAATAAAGAATTAATTTTGGAAGAAATAATATTTGAAGTAAATGGCTGTAGTTCATTAGAATCACTTTTGAGCTTATTAGCTAAAGAAACTAAAACAATCATTAAATATGACTCTCTGCACCTCTTTGCTAGTCTTAAAGAGCAAAGTATAGAGCATCATGAGTTGTCTGATGCTAAATTATCAAGTCAAGAATTATTTAAGGACTCATTTTTTGACTACTTAAATCGACATAACGATAATTATTTTCTTGTGAAATTAGAACCACTAAAGCAAGCTGAAAAAAATTCTGAGATACTTAACTCTATTGAAAGTAATTATTTAATGTGCTTTAGACTGTTTGTTAGCTCAAAAAATATTGGTTTTATCTCTTTTTCTAGTAACAAAGAATTTGTTTATGATGAAAATAAAATAAAGATCTTAAGTAATTTTATTAACTTATTTGCTGTTTATATAAGTAATTTTATTTGCAACAAGCAACTTAATAACAAAAATAGAGATGAAACTGATAATTTAAATGCACTTGGGTTCAAACATTTATTTGAAATAGCCAGTTCATTTAATACTATTTTGGATTATGATGAAGCTGCAAAGGTTATTATTGAAAAAATAGCGTCTTCAATCAATGTTTCACAAGGATATTTAATTTCATTTGAAGTTGATAATTATAGTAAAATAATTGCTACTGTTAATGAAAATAGTCTGTTAAATACCAAAATAGAAGTTACTGATGCTCTAAAACAAGCAATAGTAAGCAAAGATATTGTTGCTTACAATTACAAGAACACTAGATCGAGATGCTTAGACTTAAAATATGCTCTAATTATTCCTTTATTCATTAAAAGTAAACTTATTGGTTTAATTTGTCTTGGTGAAATGTCCGCTGATAAAGAACGAATATTCACAGAACATGATATAAAATTAGTTCAAACAATCGCTAATCAAGCTGTAATAACTCTTGAAAATGCACAACTATATAATAAACTAGAAGATATGGTAGTTGAAAGAACAGTAGAATTAATTGATTCCAATAAAGCTTTACAAAAACAAAAAGAAAAATTAGAAATTCTTAGTCAAAGATTACAGGCAATCATTAGTAGTATTCCTGATGGTATTTTGGTCATTAATAAGGATAATCAAATACTTAGCTCTAATCCTGCATTTATGAATATGCTTAATTTTGTTAGCAATGATATACAAATAGATTCATTAATTGGCTTATCACTTATGAAATTAATAACTTTTATTAGCAATAATGATGATAAAAATATCAAAAATCTTGGTAATCTACTAACTCAAATTGTGGATAAAGAAGAACAAGAAAATAATGATTTAGACCTTGTTTTAGAAAATGGTACAAGTCACTATTACAAGGTATTAACTGCTCCTGTAAAAATTACGGGTGAATCAATACATCGCATCAAAAGCTCGGTTAATGAAAAAAATAACCAAGTTATAGTTTTTCATGATGTTACCAAAGAAAAAGAAATAGATAAACTAAAATCTGATTTTATTGCTGTTGTTAGTCATGAGCTTAAAACTCCAGTTAGTGCAATGATGGGCTTTGCAAACTTAATTGAAGATGGAATGTCTGATGATATTACTGATGATCAGCAAGATTATTTAAATAAAATACAAATTCAAGGTGAAAGATTAATTCGCTTAATTAACGATTTACTTGACTTTTCTAAGCTTGAAGCTGGTCAAATGCCTCTTTATTTACAACTCTTAGATGCAGATGAAGTAATAACCGAAATTGTCGAAACCTTAAGACCTCTTGCAGATGAAAAAAGTATGACACTGAGATCAAATATTGAAATAGATTTACCGCCAATATGTATTGACCCTGACAAACTAAAGCAAATACTAATCAATTTAATAAGTAATGCTATAAAATTTACTCCCGAAAATACTGGTTTGATTGAAGCTAAAGTCATCTTAGATCAAGAAAATAAATCTCTTTTATTTAGTGTTAGCGATAATGGTATAGGAATACCTGATAGAGATAAGGCTAAGCTCTTTGATAGATTTTATCAAGTGGATAATTCTTCTACTCGTAGATATGGTGGAACAGGATTAGGTCTGGCTATAGTAAAAAAACTTGTTGATCTTAATAATGGTCAAGTATGGGTTGATAGCAAAATAGGTTCTGGTAGTACATTTTATTTTACTGT
>JACMQJ010000171.1 GCA_014377055.1 Candidatus Sericytochromatia bacterium | reverse complement strand
TCAGATATTTTAGTTAAAAAATCTAATTGCTCACCTATTTCATTAAATATTAAAATGTATATTTTATTCATTTTTATTTAAATACTTAGCATACAAAGTGCTGATAAAAAAAGTTTTGTGTTATTGTTAGGACAATACTATGTCTAGTTTCCATCATTTATTTACTCTCTACTTAAATATTTATTCTGTTAGGTCATTGTTAAACTCTGATTATATTTTTCGGTAAGATTAAGCTCTTGAAAATATAACTCTTGTCTTATCTCTTCTATTTTACTACTAAAACCATCATTAAATGAAATAAATTGACAGTTATTTATGGCATTATCCCATCTAACAGGCTTTAAAGTATTGATACTGAGTTGATTAATTAATTTCAAAGTCTTAAAACCATCAAACCATGTGTGTAAATGTCTTTTTAGCATTGATTTATCATTAGTTTGTGTTAGTGAATTGGTCAAGGCTTCTTCAAAGCCAAGAATTTTTAAGTTGGAGATTAATATTTGATTTTTAGAATTGATTATTTCGCTAACGTTTCTATTTTCACAAAATAATAAAATTAATTTATACAGATCTTTTAAATAATCAAATATCTTAGGGTTATAAATATTATATTCTTCTTCCAAATCCAATTTAATAGCTATTTTTGCCATTGACGCACCTGTACCAAATGGTACTCTATCAGAAGTTCGACCTTTTATTCTGATAGTTGCTTGATTAGCTCTATAGACAGGTAATACCTTTGCTAATTTGTTAAGCATATAAAAATCTTCTGCAGCTTCTCTTTTGGCGGGAAAACCTCGAACGTTATTGTAAGCATCAACCGATACAGCCATTGAGCTACCAACAGTATGAAAAGCATAAGGTGAGCCTGACCAAGCAAGACCCAAATAATAATATCTAAGATAAATTTCATACAATTGCAAAGCTTTTCCTGAATTGTCGTCAAAATTACATTTATGATAAAAAGGATAAATGATGGCAGAATATTTATTTTTATCTGGATTAACATCCAAATAGTCTATTGGTAAAACGACATCAGCGTCAGTAGTGCGGATCCAATTTGATTTTAAATTAAAATTGTAATGAAGATTAAGAGCAATATCACAGCCAATTTTGCGAGCAAGCCCAACACCAGATTTTTTATCAAATAACTTTGTTTCTGTAGCTCTATTAACTATTATTATATGATAATTTAAATATGGAATATAATTAATTACATTTTCTAAAATAATCGCCGATTTTTCTTCAAAATATCTTAATAACTTAAGATTCGTATCATGAACAATCTGATTAGAGTCTTCGCTACCATTGATAACCAAAATAAGGATAAGATTTTTTTCTCTTGAAATGCGTGGTAAACTTGTATTCAAGACCTCCAAAAGCTCCTCATATTCATTATGAGCAGGTATAACTATAACCTCATCAAAGGATTGATTTATAGTTGGGACTAAGTTTATTTCCTTTTCAGCATAATATTTTAAATATTTCTCAAATATAGTTTTTTTCATCTAAAATAGTGAAACGCTTAAAGGTGTCTTGATGATCGCCTCAGCTTCATAATCAAGAAACTCATCAAGTCTTTTTTGTATAACTTCTTCACTAAAATAATTACTGGCAAGTCTAATAAATTGCCCATGATGTCTTGCTTCGCACTTGGTAAGCTCTTGATAAAGTTCTTTTAGTTCAGGATCTTCTATATTTTTTGCAATTAGTCCAAGCCTCTCACATCCTCTAGCCTCAACAACTCCAGATAATAATAATCTGTCTAAAAGTCGTTCTTCACGACCATGTCTAACACAATTTAATAAAAATGTAATGTATTCATCTTTGGTATCAGGTATTAAGCTTAAGCCTCTTTTTTCAATAACTTTATAGACTAGATGAAAATGCTCTAATTCTTCTCTTGCCATTTTGATCATAGGCTCAATTAATTCTTTGCGATCAGGGTATCTAACGACGAAAGATAAGTTAGTTGATGATGCTTTTCTTTCGCAAGCAGCATGTTCAATCAAAAATGAATCAAAATCAGAAAATACAGTGTCAATCCATTCCTGTGATGTTGCAACTCTTAAACTAAGCATTGGTTATTTATAATTACCTAAAAATATATTTAATTTTTAAGATTATATAATACTAAGCAATTGTTGACAATCAAAATTAATATTGAAATAATATCTTTATTTACTTTTATGTAAGAATATTTCTTGACTTTTTAGTAAATTAATCGTATTATTATATTAATACAATTTTTAGTTCAGGTTACAAATTTATGTTAAAAAGTTCATTATTTAAAAAGTCAAAATTATCTTTATCTGTGGTTTTGCTTATTTCTTTGGCTAGTTGCACAACTACGGCATCTGTTCCTGTTAGCCCTTACTCTAATAACAGTCCAAGTTCAGTTAACACTCAAACAACTAATAGTGACTCATCAAAGCCTGTACCTTATGTTAATTCTGGTTCTGGTAGAGATAGTACGCCAAGTAGTTCTTCTGAAGGTTCAATGAGTGCAGGAGGAGCTAGTTCTAGTGTTATACCTGCCTCAGCACCTACAGAAAAAACAACAGGTTCAACCGCAGATCTTTCTAGTACACCTGATCCTTACACATCAACAAACTCTGTAACACCTGACAAATACATAAATAATCCTCAACCAACCAAATCACTTTCTGGAGGAAGCTCAGATGATAATGAAAAATTTGATGATTACTTAAGCTATCTAAATAAATTTAGTACACTTAGAGATGGTATTGATGTGCTAAAAGTTGATGTATCAAATCGTTTTACAATAAGCCTTCTCGATAGTAATAATAAAACTATCTCTGACGCTGATATACAAATAAAATATAATAGTAATAATGTATTTTCTGGCAAAACTTATTCTAATGGTAAAGTATTATTTTTTCCATCCTCAATAAAAAGTATTAACTCAAACTGTCAACAACAAAATTGTACTGATAAATACACTGTTACTGCTCAAAAAGGAAACTACAAAGTAAGTAAAGACTTTTCTAGCTCCGACAAAAATTGGAATATTAATATTGGCGATAAAAGAGATGAAATAAAAACACCTAATCTTGATTTATTATTTTTGATCGATACAACTGGAAGTATGGGTGATGAAATAAATAGTATCCAAAAAACTATTAAAGATGTTTCTAACCAAATTCAAAATATGCCTTCCAATCCTAAGATAAGATATTCACTTGTTTCGTATAAGGATAGAGTTGATGATTATAGAGTTAAAAGGTATGACTTTACAACTAATTTAAGTTATTTTCAGTCAGAGCTTGATGAACTAAAAGCTGGTGGTGGTGGAGACTATCCTGAGTCAATGAATGAAGGCTTATATAATGCTATTAGTAAGGTTTCATGGACAACTGATAATGCCATCAGATTAGTCTTTTTAGTTGCTGATGCACCACCACATCTTGATTACAGCGATGATGTTAAATATACTGATTCTATGGTTAATGCTGTAAAGCAAGGAATAAAAATATATCCTACAGCAGCAAGTGGTCTTGATAATTCGGGTGAATATATTTTTAGACAAATGGCACAATTTACAGGAGCTAAGTTTTTATTTATCACTTATGGTGGTGATGCACAAACAGCTGGTACTACACCTAATCATGTAGGTTATTTTAAAGAAAATAACCTTGATAGCCTTATTGTAAATGTAGTTAAAGATGAGCTAACTAATTTAAACTAATTTAAATATTTGTTTTTTGGATAATTTGTAATATTTTTATCAAACTTAAAAGTAAGAGGGTGGGTTTAACTCCACCCTCTTCATTACTTACTCCAACAATTATCTTTTCAAAATAAAAAACACTGTTGTTATAAGTAATATTGGCATAGAAAAAAATACCCCATACATAAAAACGGTAATTTTTCTTGCTTCTTTGCTTAAATTTAGGATTATAGGATCTAAAATTAATTCTTGATCTTGAAATAGATCTAAGACATCTTCAGTATCAGAATTAAGTAGGTCAACAGGCTTTTCATCAAAATCCAACATTTTTTTAGGATAATGCAATGTTACATATTCTCTAACAGTTTGTTTTATTCTTAATGTTTCATATCCATTTGCACTAAGCACTCCTATCCACAGTGGTATCATCATCAAAAAGTAAAATTCAAATGAAAAGTTTTTGAAATCTTTTATCAAAAAAAAACTAATTATAATAACTGTAGCAATTAGAGCCATCAAGGCTGACCAATATATTTTTATATGTGATTTAAAGCTATTTTCCATAATTCAGATTATATTTATTAATTAACATAAAATATTCTAACTGAGATTTTTAATTACTAGAGATAATAAAATATTATTTATTGCTTAAGATTTTATTTCGTTAGCTAGTGTGACTTTTGCCAAAAAATTGTTAAAATTCTAATGTTTTAGATATGATAAAAATTTAATTAGTGAAAATACATGATAGAAATAAACCAAGATGCAGGTATTTTTAAACAAATAGAAGATAAAGAAAAAATACTTGAAGACGTTATTGAACGAACATTTAGAGAAAGTACAGCTAATAAAAGTATTGACAGCATCATACTTGATACTGCTTATAATGAAATTAAAAGATTAGAAAGCTCAAAAAAAACTCCAGAAGAAAAAGAACAATTAAGCAAGTGGCGTAAGACTTATCAAAACATGATTGGTATGAATGATGAGGATAAAGTTAAAACGTTAAAGAGTATAATCTCTATTTATGCTAATGATATAATAGGTAATTTTAAGCCTAATGTATATAAATTTGCTACCAAACTATTGCCAAGTCTTGTTTCTGTTTTCTTTCGTTCAGTAACTTTTAAATCTGTAGTTATTCCCCCCCCTGATGCAGAAGATATTGATAAAATAATTATTCTAGGAGGTAAAATAGAGGAATTACAAAAACTTTCAAAAATAGGGACAATTATTCTTGTACCGACACATACTAGCAATATGGATTCAATTGTTATTGGTTGGGCATTATATCGAATAGGTCTACCTCCTTTTACTTATGGAGCAGGTAAAAATCTCTTTAATAATAGAATCTTAAGCTATTTTATGCACAACCTTGGAGCTTATAGAGTCGATCGAAGGCTAAAACATTCGTTGTATAAGGACGTTTTAAAAAATTATTCAACAACCGTTTTAGAAAGAAATTTTCATAGCTTATTTTTTCCAGGTGGTACAAGATCTAGATCTGGTCGTCTTGAAACTAAATTAAAGCTTGGTTTATTGGGAACAAGTATTAAAGCTTTTATTAATAATTTACAGAATAAAAAGACAAACCCTAATATTTTTATTGTTCCATGTACTATTAGTTATCATATCGTCCTTGAAGCTGAAACATTAATTGATGATTATCTAAAAGAAACAGGCAAAGCTAGATATATAATTGAAGATGATGAATCTTCTAGTTTTGGTAAAGTATTAGACTTTTTTATTAAAACATCTAAGTTACAATCTTCTCTACATATAAAATTT
>JACMQJ010000170.1 GCA_014377055.1 Candidatus Sericytochromatia bacterium | reverse complement strand
TATACAAGGTAAAATATTATCATCTGATTTTAGATTATCAGAATTAAGCAAATTTGTTGATCTAAAAAATATTAAAATTAAAGATGGTACAACTAAGCTTAATGTTAACTTTGATGGTAATTTAAATAAAATAACTAAAAATACCTTTGATTTTAATGCAAAAGGTGATGTTGGTTTAAATAATCTAAAAACAACTTATATAAATGAAGGTAAAGACGCACCAATCAAAACCGCTAACGGTACTACTGAAAAAGTAACTGATATTCAAAAAACAATCAATCAGGATTTACAGATATTAAAAGTTAATTTTGATTGGAAATCTGGTTTATTGGACATACCTGACATTTTATTAAAAAATGGTCGTTCATCGATCAGTGGTAATGGTAATCTTGATATTAATAAATTTAAGAAAAATCCTGATTTGGCGTTTGGTAAATTAACCTTAAACTCTGATAGTTTTGACTTTAAAGATTTTCCAATCAAAGAGCTTGCCAGTATTAAAGATGGAGAATTAAAAAAGCTCAACTTAACAGCTCAAATTTCAAAAAATGTTCATAATTTAGCTGTCAATCTCAATACAGATGTTAGAAACTTAAGCTTTGAAAATCAATCAAAAATAGATACCATATTAGCCAATATTGACTTAAAAAACAGCTTACTAAATATTAAAAAGTTGTCTTTAGACAAAGATAAAAATTATTTAAATGCTAATGGTACAGTAAATATTCTCAATATGAGTAATCCAAAATTTGATCTAATATTAAATTCAAGAAACTTTCCAATCAAATCAATATTTTCATTAGTTCCTGAGTCTATACTAAAAAAAGCTACTTCAAAAAATGGCTCTCTTAATGCCAAAGATAAGAAAATAGTAAAAGTTTCTTATAAACTTCCTGTAAAAAATAATTTTGTTATAAAAAATGAAACTATTTCAGTTAATAAATTAATTGAATATTGGGAAAAGTGGTCTTTAGAACCTCTTACAGAAAAAGATAAAGTAAACTCAAGTGCAACTATTCCTCCATTTTGGAAAGCTATTGATGGTGAAATGAGTGTTAATGCAAAAATTAAAGGTGATATGCTTGAGCCAAAAGCTAATATTGATCTAATAATCTCTAATGCTGAAATATATAGTCGTAAGATTAATGAGATATTTGTTAAAGCTAGTTATGATAATGGCGAAATTGATATACCTAATTTTCATTTTTTAGAAAATGAAGGAGGATATTTGGTCTTATCAGGTAATTTAAGTGATACTGGAAAAGTTAAAGTTGATGCACAAGGTAAGCTTAATCTTAACTGGGCAAAAACTTTTATGGGCGATAAATCAGTTGATGTTGAAGGCAATACAGCTATTATCTTGGGAATAACTGGTACAAGTACCAATCCTGATATTCAACTTTCTGTTGATGCTGAAAAAGGTGGTGTTTTTAACAATGTTCATTTTGATGACTTATCCTTAATTGGTAGTTATAAAGATAAAATTGTTACTCTCAATGATGCTCGAATAACTTCAGGTGGTAAAGAAGCAAAAGCCTCTGGTATTATTCCTCTTGATGAGTCTTTGGGTAGTATGAATGTCAGTCTTGGCTTGACGGGTGAGAGCTTAGGTCTGATTAATTTATTCACCAATGAGATAGAATGGTTAAGAGGTCAAGGTGATGCTTTTATTAATGTACAAGGAACTATCAACGATCCATTAATCAATGGTAGATTAAATATTGAAAATGGTGAAATATATGTCGCCAGCTTAGGTAAGCCATTAGAAAAAATAAATGTTAATGTTGGTTTGTCCAATCATTTTGTGAAAATAAATAAGGCGGATGCTTTTTTAAATGATGGAAAAGTATCAATGTTAGGACAAGTAGATTTAATTGGTTTTAAACCTGGATTTTTAAAATTAAAATTATTTGCTGATGATTTTCGTTATGAAGAAAGTAATATTAATATTAGAGCTAAAGTTGGTTTAACTATCAATAATACTATTAATGAGCCTTTGATTGGTGGTAAAGTTCAACTGACTAAGGGTGAATATAATTTAGCTATTGGTAATGGTAAATCTGGATCGGCTACAGCAAAATCAAAAAAGAAAGTAAAATCACCTGTAGCTGTTAAATATAATAATTTAAAAATAGAAATACCCAAAGAAACAGATTTTTGGGTACGTTCAGCTTTCTTTGATCTCAGACCTTATGGAAATCTAAATTTACAAAAAGGTGCAATAACTGATCCAACAATACTTGGATTGGTGACCATAGATAAAGGTAGCCTCTATTTAATTAATAACGAATTTAAAATTGTTGACGCAACTGCTGATTTTGGTGGAAAAGACTTTGAAAGAGATATTTTTCCAATTAATCCACATCTTAGCATTACAGCAGATACAAAATTAATTAATCCTCGTAGTAGAGCAAATGTGGATGTAGAAGCAAAGATAACGGGTGACTTATCAGATATACCAGATAATAAAGTACAGATTAGTTGGACAAAAAATGGTGGTCTGACCGATTCAGAAATATGGACTCAAGTAGTTGGACTTAATGCAGCTCAACAATTGGTACAAGATACAGGAAACGGATCAGCCGCAACCATTGCAAAATTTGCCACACCATATTTTAATCGAGCAATATTTAATCCGTTAACTTCAAAAGTTGCAGATTTTCTTAATCTTGATGAGTTTAATGTTGGTATTGCGGCTGACGCAATTTCTAATCCAGGAGTGACTTTAGCCATTTCTAAACCAATACTTGGAGGTCTTTCTATAGGGTATGAGGGAACTATCCGAAGCTCAAATTCAGCTCAATATAACTTCTTTTCCAGATATAGATTTAATAATAATCTTAGTGCCAGATTATCAGTTGATGAAAGAAATGCAGGAGCTCTACAAGGTGAATATGGTTTTAGTTTTTAATATCTAAAATTGGTAATATATTTTTATTATTTGATGATAATTTATTATCCATTGTTTTTTTTCAATTGAAAATATATACTATAGTAGTTAGAATCCACTTAAGTAATAATATTATTTAAAGTATTTTCTACAATAATACTCTAGTATCTTTACAGGTTAGTACCAAAAAATGACAAATGCTTTAGATAAACGAACAGATGAAGAAAAGGTTTTTGCTGATGCTAAACCTCGTACTCTATCAGACGAAGCTATTAGAAGGCTTAAGCGTGATAAGCTTGCTATGTTTGGTGGTGT
>JACMQJ010000169.1 GCA_014377055.1 Candidatus Sericytochromatia bacterium | reverse complement strand
TTTAGTAGTAAAATAGAAGAGATAAGACAAGAGTTATATTTTCAAGAGCTTAATCTTACCGAAAAATATAATCAGAGTTTAACAATGACCTAACAGAATAAATATTTAAGTAGAGAGTAAATAAATGATGGAAACTAGATACAGTATTGTCCTAACAATAACACAAAACTTTTTTTATCAGCACTTTGTATGCTAAGTATTTAAATAAAAATGAATAAAATATACATTTTAATATTTAATGAAATAGGTGAGCAATTAGATTTTTTAACTAAAATATCTGAGTTTGAGGTTTTTAAATTTTATGATATTAACCAAGCTATAAACTTAGCAACAGCTAAAACCAAGTCAATCATAATAATAAATCATTTTTCTGATAAATCTATTGTTGAAATGATTAAAAAACTAAAAAATATACCAATAATTTTTACTTCTACAAATGGTAATGAAGATATAATATCGGAAGCTTTAAAAATAGGAGCTTTTACATACTTAATCAGAGATCTAAATAATTATTACTTAAAAATATTACCAATAGTAATTAAAAAATCATTTGAGCAAATAAAAAATAATTCACTCGAAACTTTTATTTTTGATGAGCATGTTTCTGATGCAGCAAAAGCCTTACAAGCAAGTGAAGAAAAATATAAGCTCTTAATAGAAAATTCTCCTATAGGTATCTTATTTGCTGATACCGAAGGAAATATTATTGATGCTAACTCTGTTTTAGTAAAAGTTTTGGGATCACCTTCTATTGAAGCAACAAAGAAAATAAATTTACTTGCCTTTGCTAATTTAGTCGATTCTGGATTATCAGAAAATTTTAAGCGATGTTTTGAAACAGGTCAAACTATTATTTCTGAGATACTCTATAACTCAAGGTGGGATAAATTCATATACATTCGTTATCATTTAACCTGTATTTATAATTCACAAAAAAATGTTATTGGTGTACAGGCTCTTATTGAAGATATTACAGAAAGAAAAGTATCTGAAATAGCCTTAAAAGAGAGCGAAGAACTTTATAAAACTCTTGCCAGAAATTTACCTGGAGCTTCAGTTTTATTATTTGACAAAAATTTAACCTACAAAATAGCTGAAGGTAAAGCTCTTAGCTTATCTGATATAACTGAGTATAATGGTGTAACAAAGGCATTTTTGCCTTTGGAATATCTTGAAGCTTATTATTTGGGTGCATTAAAAGGTCAAAAATTTATTTTTGAAAAAAAAATTGCTCAAAATATTTATTTAGTTCATATTTTACCCGTAAAAAATCAAAAAGATGAAATATTTGCAGGAATGGCAGTTTTTCAAGATATAACAGAACAAAAAAAGAATGATTTGCAAATTAAGTCCTCACTAAAAGAAAAAGATTTATTATTAAAAGAAATAAATCATCGAGTAAAAAATAATTTGCAAATCATATCTAGCCTATTAAGCTTACAGTCAGGATATATCAAAGACGAAGCAACACTTGAAGCTTTTAGAGAAAGTCAAAATAGAGTTAGAACTATGGCATTAATACATGAAGAACTTTATAAAACTGAAAAGTTATCAAAAATTGAATTTAAAAAATATGTAAAAAACCTTGTAAATCATCTGTATCAATCTTATGTAGTTTCAAAAAGTAAGATTGTTTTTGAAATAGAATCAATTGAAGCTTATCTTGATATTGAGACAGCTATACCCTTAGGACTAATTATTAACGAGCTAGTTTCAAACTCATTAAAATATGCTTTCAAAAATGAGCAAAATGGTCAGGTTAATATTTGTTTGAATAAATCTGATGATATATTTGAACTTATTGTTAAAGATAACGGAATTGGTTTAGCAAAAGATTTTAATTTTAGGCAGACACAGTCATTAGGTTTACAGCTTATAATGAGTTTAACTGAGCAATTAGAAGGTACAATAGAGCTTGATGATAGTATTGGTACAAAATTTATTATTAAATTTGAAGAATTGAAATATAAAGAGAGGTTTTAAAATAATGCCTATATCGCCTAAAATTCTTATTGTTGAAGATCAAAGTATTGTTTCTATGGATATTCAAAATAGGCTAAAGAACCTTAATTATACAATAGCAGGTACTTCATCGTCAGGAGCAGGAGCAATAAAAAAAGCAGAAGAAACAAGCCCCGATTTAGTATTAATGGATATTATGCTTAAAGGTGATATGGACGGTATAGATGCCGCAAAGCAAATAATAATGAGATTTGATATACCTATTATCTATATTACAGCCTATGCTGATTCTAATACTTTACAGAGAGCAAAAATAACTGAGCCATTTGGATATATTCTTAAGCCATTTGAAGAAAAAGAATTAAAAGCAACTATAGAAATGGCTCTATACCGACACAAAATGGAAAAAAAATTAAAAGAAAGAGAGCAATGGTTTAATTCAACTCTAAAAAGTATTAATGATCCTATAATAACTACTGACAAAGAATTTAATATTACTTTTGTTAACTCTACAGCTAAAAAGTTTTTTGATTGTGAAGAAAATCAAATAATAAGAAAAAATTTATCTGATATTATGAAAGTTAAAAAAGATAATTTTACTCAAGTTGATTTTTTAAATCATCATTCAGAAGATTCAACAGCAGAAGTTAAAGAAATTATTATTGTAAAAAATCAAGAAAAAATAATTTCAAAAACTATTTCGTTAATAAAAGACGATGATAATCAAACAATCGGATATGTTGTCCTTTTTAAGGATTTGACCGAAAAATATAAATTGGAGCAACAAAAAATCAAGATTAATCTTGAAAAATCACTCAATGACTTTTCTTTTAGTATTTCCAATGATTTTAATAATATTTTAACAGCTATTTCAGGAAATATAT
>JACMQJ010000028.1 GCA_014377055.1 Candidatus Sericytochromatia bacterium | reverse complement strand
TTTAGATATTCTTTAAAATTATTAAAAATACTTTCAAGATTAACCAATGACAAAATAAACTTTAAAGCTCCTGTAGTTCTATCTCGTAAAACAATTTGTAAATTAACCGCTCTTTCAGGAGTCAAAGCACCCAATAAGCTAGCTCTAATGTTAGTTGGTGATATAAATGAGGTGAATATATAATTAATTAAGCTGTTAGCTGTTTCTTGACTAATTTTTATATTCAAAAAAACATCATTGATCAAATAATCTGTTAACTTAGTTAATTGCTTATTATCATCACTAGTCAATCTGTCCAAAAATGAATTGGTTGCGTTATTGATTATATCAGGAATATTTTGACTAAGTGAATTAGCTAATTTTTGAATATTATCTGTATATTTAAAACCTTCAAGCATAGTATCAATAGTCACATCAACCATGCTATAAAGACTTTTTTCAGTGATAAAATTATCAACTTTTGATTTAATATCCTGAGGAGTCAATAATGACTCTGTTACAGTACGAGAGATATTCCTAGCTAATTCCTTTTTTCTACTTGGAAAAATACCTGGTGTAAATGGAATCCTCTTTTTGGTAATAGGAAAATAATGTGTATTGTATGGTCTAAAAAGCATTACAACAACCATTCTAGTCGCAAACCAGCCATGAAATGCACCAATTATAGGTTGGAAAAAAGGTCTTATTAAATGATAAAATTCCATAATTTTTACTTAAAGTTCAGTCTTAACTGTTTCTGTAAGTTTTATTCCTCTCTTTTTTAATTCTTCAACAAAAATTGTTCCATCAACTCCAGTTTCAAGACTGATAGCACCTCTATCAACTTGACCTTTTGCTAACATAATAGCAACTATTGAAGCAGGAAAAGCGGTTGTACGTTCCATTGCTGTAAAGCCTGTTTGGTCATCATGAAAATCAATTATTTCATGTACTAACTCTACTTTTTTACCATCTTTTAGACCTTTACAAGTTGAACGCAAAACTACCAAATCTTTATCTTCAGGAAAATCTATTTTTGGAGCTACAACTGTATGAAAAACATCTCTAGGAGAAATGGACATTCCTTTTATTTGTACAGGTTTTGTATCCAAAAGACCTAAATCAAGCATAGTCTTAAATTTGTCATAATGTCCAGGATAGCGAACTGTTTTGTATTCATAAGTTTTTAATTTACCCTCAAAAGTCCAAGGACAGGTTGATGATCCTCCAGTAGTTGTAAATGCTTCACATTCACCAATAGGATCAGCAAATTCAATTTTTTCTAATTCATCAAAAGTATCAACTTCGGTTACTTTTCCATCTCTTAAAATAAAAGCTTTTCCAAAATATTCATTGGTTAATCCACCAATACTAAAAACCATTTTATAGCCAAGAGGGGGTTTTGGATTTTGTGGAAGACCTCCACATCTGACTTGTACTTCATCACATGAATCAAGTTTACTCATACCATAAACAGCCAATGTATTACCCATACCAGGCATTAATCCACAATCAGGAATTATTGTTATACCAGCTTCTTTGGCTTGATTATTTAATTTTAATTCATCTCTAACAACATCTGTATTACCACCAAGATCACACATACTAGCACCAGCTTTAATTGCCGCCTCAGCTACTTGTAGATTAAATTGATAAGGTACAGCACTAAGAAAAGAATCAATACCAGTAAGTAATTTTACTAATTCATCTTGGTTGCTAACTTCTAATTTTGCGGAATGAGCAATATTTTTACCTAATAATTTATTGACCCTTTGAGCTGCATTTTCGGCTTTTTGTAAATCTATATCTGCCAATAAAACTGATTCTGCATCACCAAATTTTGCCATATCATAAGC
>JACMQJ010000168.1 GCA_014377055.1 Candidatus Sericytochromatia bacterium | reverse complement strand
TAGCAACTACACTTGCACCATTATTCAAAAGCTTAGGAAATATGAGTGATATAACAGCTAACTCAGCATCTACTTTCATTATTTTATTATTCCTTACTTCTTTTCAAATGGTCTTGGCTGAATTAGTACCTAAAGCTATTGCAATGCAATATCCAACTCAAGCAGCCCTTTATACTGTCTTTCCAATGCAATTTTCACTTTACTTGTTTAGTTGGTCTATCTATGTGTTGAATGCAAGTACTAATGTTATTCTTAAGATTTTTGGTATGCCTATCACTAGTCATAAACATATTCATTCTCCCGAAGAGATAGATTTAATAATCTCAGAAAGCTTTAGTGGAGGTATTATTGAGCATGATGAACATAGCCGTTTACATTATGCCTTACAGCTTAAAGTAAGAACCGCCAAACAAATAATTGTCCCAAGAATACATTTATTTGCGGTTGATGCCAGTACTCCAATTGATGAGTTTTTGAACATAGCTTCAAAAAGCCCATATAATCATATACCTATTTATGCAGATGTTATTGATAATATTATTGGTATTGTTCATATAAAAGAAATGGTTAAATATTATGTTGAAAAAGGTAAAATAGAGTCAATTCATGATGTCATTCGCTCAGTTTTATTAATACCTGAGATTGTTACTGCCGATAAAATTTTAGAACTATTTCGAGAAGAAAATTCTGAGCAAGCAATAGTTATAGATGAGTTTGGTGGAACAGTAGGCATGGTAACTCTTGAAGATGTACTTGCCGAATTTATGGGTGAAGTTGGTGACGAGTTTAAAAAAGATATTGCCAAGGTAGAAAAACTGGATAATGGTAAGTTACGTATGCCTGGATTAACTAGGATTGATGAAGTTGAGTTTATAACAGGTCTAAAAATAGAAGCACGTTCTGATACAATTGGTGGATTTGTTACAGAGTTACTTGGTAGATTACCTGATATTGGTGACATAGTTAATACTGATGAGTTAGAGATTTTAGTTGAAAAAGTAACTAATAGAGTTGTTAATTCTGTAATTGTTTATAAAAAAGACAAAATAAGATATGAGATAGATAATGAATAGTTTAATACTTAGTTTATGGCAAAACATTTATCCATTTTTAATTATTTTTGTCTTAATTCTGATTAATGGTTTTTTTGTTGCTGCAGAGTTTTCATTAATTGGTACACCAAAAGTAGCTATGGAAAAGTTATCTCAAGAAGGTAATCAAACAGCCAAAAAAATCAGCCATATATTGGAAAATTCAAAATTACAAGATAAATATATTGCAACATCTCAACTTGGTATAACACTTGCTAGTCTTGGTTTAGGTATGTATGGAGAATATACTATAGCTCAATGGATAATTTTTTTATTTGATGTTATTAATATGACAAAAAGTGTAGCAACTATTCATGGTATTGCAACAGTTGCTTCAATAGTTTTATTATCATACATGCACGTAGTGATTGGTGAAATGCTACCTAAGTCTATCGCTCTGCAAAATACTCAAAGGTTATCATTAATTATCACTCCATTGATGTTATTAATACAAACAATATTTTATCCATTAGTTTGGATTTTTCATGGCTTAGGAAGTATTTTGGTTAAAGCAATTGGTATTGATAGACATGAAGAAAACAGTGAAACATATCATACCTCAGAAGAATTACAGTTTATTGTTAAAGAAAGCCGTGAAGGTGGAATGATTGAAGAAAATTCAGCTAATTTAATCCAGGAACTTTTAGAGTTTGGTGAATCAATTGCCGAAGAAGTAATGGTACCAAGAGTTAGATTGATAGGTATTGCACTTGGAGCTAATCATCTGGATTTAATAGAAACAATTTATATGAATACATTTAATCGTTATCCAATTTATGATAAAGATATTGATCACATAATAGGTTTTATTCACATTAAGGATCTGTTACAAAAAATAATTGATCAAAGTTCTATAACAATGAAAGATGTGAGAGATGTACATTATATTTCTAAAAATATAAGTCTTAATAAAGTATTTTCTATCTTACGTAATACTAATACTCAAATAGCTGTTATTGTTGATGATTATGGTGGAACTGACGGTATTATCACCATGGAAGATATTTTTAAAGAAGTCGGTGGATAATTAAATAATATGGATAATTAGATTTTACTTATCAAAATTTACCCTCTATTACAAAAATTAAGTTTACAGATAACCTATATTTAACTTATAATCTAGCTATAGTAAGGAATAAGGATAAAATGAGTTTAGTAATTCAGGTAGAAGAAGAAAGCATTGCCAAAGAAGCAGGCTTAAGATCAGGCGATAAGATAAAGTCAATCAATGGTCAAGAAATCAATGACCAAATAGACTTTTCTTTTAATACGTCAGACGAATTTCTGGATATAGAAGTAGAAAAAGAAGATGGTAGTATTATATACTCATCAATACAACGTATCTATAATAAAACACTAGGCATATCTGTTATACCACCAGAAATAACCCAATGTGATAATGCTTGTGTGTTTTGCTTTATTCATCAACAGCCAAAATCAATGCGTAAATCCCTCTATGTGATGGATGATGATTATCGTTATTCATTCTCAGATGGTAACTTTATTACACTAACAAATCTAAAGCCTAATGAATGGAAAAGAATATATGCTTTAAAACTAAGTCCATTGTATATTTCTGTTCATGCTACTGAGCCAAAAGTAAGAGAAAAACTAGTAAAACACAAAAAAGCTGGCGAAATATTAAAAAAACTAAAAGCATTAATTAAAAGAAACATAAGTTTTCATGCTCAAGTTGTATTATGTTATGGCTATAATGATAAAGAACATCTTGATAAGACTATTGAAGATTTGTCTAAGTTAAGACCTTATATGGGTGGTATTGCTATTGTTCCATCTGGACTTACTCAATTTAGAAAAAATTTACCTTATCTCAGACAATGGGATAAAGAAATGGCTATCGAAACTATTGAACAAGTTAGCAAATGGCAAAAACATTTTCAAGAAAAATACGGCGAAACTGTAGTTTATCTTGGCGATGAGTTTTATTATTTGGCAAACAAAAAAATACCTTCTTCTAATCATTATGATGGGTTTAAATATACAGAAGATGGTGTAGGAACTACCAGATATTTTTATCACATTTTTAATAAATATAAAAAGAAATTACCAACTAAAATAGATATAAAAAGAGAAGTAACTCTTGTTTGTGGTGTAATTGCTGAAAAATATCTTAGAGATGCAGTGGATATTATGAATGAAGTAGAAAATTTGACTGTAAATCTTATAGCGATTGAAAATAATTTTTATGGAAAAGGAATTACAGTTACAGGATTAATCACAGCAACAGATATTATGTATTATTTAAAAGATAAAAATATAGGTGATGAATTGATTATTCCTGCTGTAATGTTAAAAAAGGAAGAGCAAATATTTCTTGATGATTATTCTATTGCAGATGTTGAAAAAGCTCTAAAAATAAAGATTAGAGTTTCTGAAATGGGGGCAGATAATTTTATAAAATCATGCCTTGGTGTTACAAGTATTTAGTTTTATTTGGGTCACAAAAACTTATAGCCTAAACTACCATATAACGACACTACACCTGAGTTAAAACCATATTTATCAATAGTTGTTTTAAAGAATGAATCATTGATAAATACTTTTGTTCCAGCATTAATAACCCATCGATCATTAATAATATAATCTAAACCTATACCAGCATATCCATACAATTTAAAGCCTTGAAAATCATTAAAATTTGAATAAAAAGGCTCAATACCAGCAAATATTTGTGGTCTAAGATTTAATTTATAATCTCCTGTTGGCACATAAGCTATTGATATAGGGAATCCCGCAATAAAACCATTCAATATATTTCCAGATATACCATAACTTAAACGCCAGTTTTCACTAATTTCACTATATCCATTAATTCCATATAAAAATGTAAATTGACGATCATCATTGGTAGTATTTTTACCGAGAGGAACGGAAAGAGATTCTACAGATAAATTAACTCCATTTGCTGATTCAACACTTTTTGCATAAGATACAAGTAAAGTTGGCAAAATTAATAAGAGGAGTTTTTTTGATAATAAAATTTTATTTTTCTCTTTATTTATATTCATTATGACTTGCTTTTAAAAATACATTTTAAAAATTATACATCAATTTCAATTCTTGGGTAAACCCTCAAAGGGTTGTTATATATATCCCATTTATTACCAAATATCTTTTCTAGGTTTTTAGAGTTAATTATGTCCTGAGGTTTTCCGTAGTCCAAAACCTGACCATCGTCCAGTAATATTAGTTTGTTACAAAAGCTGCAGGCAAGATTAAGATCATGTAAGATAGTTATAACCTTAACTCCAGACAAAGATATTTTTCGTAAAAGCTTCATTATTTCTATTTGAAATTTTATATCAAGATGAGATGTTGGTTCATCAAGAAGTAATAATTTTGGCTGTTGAACTAATGCTCTAGCAATCTGTACTCTTTGC
>JACMQJ010000167.1 GCA_014377055.1 Candidatus Sericytochromatia bacterium | reverse complement strand
GTACATTTTTAACTAAATTAAATTTTAACATTCAATATTGCTAAAATACATTTATCTCAAAATACATGTGCGGAATGTAGGTAATATTTAATATTTAGAAAGTTAATATCTTAAACGTTTAGAGTATAAAAAGACAATGAGGCTCAGTTAATTGGTTTAACACCTGTTTCGGTATATTGATAAGATTTGCCACTTTTAAAATTAACATCAACTTTATAGTTCGAACTAGTTTGAGAAACTGAAACATTAGATATGTTATCAATAAAATCTTTTTCTATATTACAAGTTTTCGATAATTCCTCTTTGAACTCATCTACATTAGTAAACTTTGGTAAGGAATTATGTTCAGCAAAGTAGGATAATAAACAGACATTAATTTTACTCTCATTACCTTCAACACTTGTCTTAACTATATCAGTCGTAAATTTAAATTCGCCTGACTTTATTTTATCTATATTTTTTATTAAATTATCTGCTTGAGCTTTTAATTCTGGATTTTCATTTTGAGAAGATAATTCATTCAACGTTTTTTCAGCACTTGTAAAGTCTCTATTTTTGATTGCCAGCAAAGCATAAGTCATATTTTCTTGTAACTGATTTTTGGTTTGTAAATTACTACTTGCTTGTGAAGATGACTGATTAATAGTTGATATTGTAGAAGTAGTTGTTGGTGTAGACAAGGGCGTTGGAATAACAGTAGGCATAGCTGTATTTTGAATAGGGGTTATATTTTGTAAGTTACTAATATTTTGATTATTAGTATTAGAACGCTTAGAATAAACTGTATAAGCTAATAGCACAAACATTAGCATCATAACAACAATACCACCACCTATTGCTAAATAAACTAATAGTTTTTTATCTTCTTCTTTATTATCCAAAGTTAAAATCTCTTATATTTTTAATCGTTAACATATATAGGTTATTCATAATATTATTTTTTTGTGGTATTTGGTCAAAAACCGATCTAGCTGATTAGCAAATAATTCCTTATCTTTTTTTGTAAAAGAAGATGGACCACCTGTTTCTATACCATTATTTCTTAATTCAGTCATAAAATTACGATTTGACAATATAGGTTTAATATTTTCTTTGGTATACAAAAAGCCCCTTGGATTAATTGCAAAAGCATCTTTTTGTACAACCCTATCAGCGAGCGGAATATCAGCCGTAATTACTAAGTCACCCTCATTAACTATTTCAACAATTTTATCATCGGCTATATCAAGCCCTTTTGGCACAATTATTGTTTTAATATATTCAGAAAGTGGAATATTAAGCGGGCTATTTGCCACCAGAATAATTGATATTTGTCTTTTTTGTGCCACTTTGTATAGTGTTTCTTTGATTGATATAGGACAAGCATCGGCATCAATATATATTAGCATTATTTTAAATATTGTGAGATATTACTCAAACGTAGATTTATTTGTTGAATAACTTCAATATCAGCTGATTCTGAGTCTCTTGCTTTCTCAAATTCTTGCTTTGCTTTAAGATAATTTTTTTTGGAAAAATATAATTCTGCCAAAGCAATATGTGTTAACAAATGATCTGGCTCAATATCTAATGCTTTTTTGTATTCTTCATGGGCTTTTTCTTCAAGATTTTCATGGAGGTAGACATTACCCAAATAATAATGAGCATCTGCAAATTCAGGATCAGCTTTAATTAGCTTTCTGAACGTCATCATTGCTTGATTATAATCATTAATTTCTATATAACATATTCCC
>JACMQJ010000027.1 GCA_014377055.1 Candidatus Sericytochromatia bacterium | reverse complement strand
TTCTTGATAATGCAGGAGTATCAAAATTAACTCTTCCACTGATTGAGTTAATAGAGTTATTCACTATTACATTATTCTGACTTACATAATTACTGTTACTACTTTTAACAGGAATATTATTTGCTATTTGTGTTGCACAATTTGTTAATGTCATTGCTAACATTAAAGATAAGCTTAGTATCTTTCTTTTATTTTCTTGTTTCATCTCTTGCCCTTTAGTTAAAATAATCTATGTGAAAAAATAATTTTCATAAAAATTCCTGACCTATTAATAATATCATATAGTTATGCTTAAAGGATATACCTTAAAAGTTAAAGATTTTTACTAATTATGATAAAAAAAATATTTACTCTTTCATCTATAATGGTCACTTTTATTATCATTTTAGTATGTATCTTTTATCACCCAAATAAAGCTATAATTAAGAAAAATAGCTTATTTTCACAAACAGAGAAAATTAAAGTAATTAATAAAAACAATTCTAATTTTATTCACCTTAATCAGAGAAAGTATAATCTACCATTTCACCCCGTCAAAATTAGAGCTATTGATAATAAGATTTTTTTTATTGATTCAGGATTTTTATATTCTATTGATCTTAGTGATTTACATTATCAGATTAAGAAAATACAAATACCTTTTAAAACTAATGAAATAATCTCATTAACTATTGATTCGGTTGATAAAATAATATTTTTATTGGACAAATTAAATACAATTTACACTTATGATTTAAAAAATAAAAGTTTTAAAGTATATGCTCGAACTCTACCAATAAAAAATAAAATAGAGCCTCAATATATTGATATATATTATTCAGACAAATTATATATTCTTGATGTAGCCCAAAATAAAATAAAATATTTTGCTCACAATATAATTTATGACTTAAAACAACCAAGAGTTAATTTAGCCGAAACTGTTGATATATACAATGAATTTTCTAAAACTTTTATTTTAGAAAGGGGTAATATCCTCAAACTTATTTTTAATAATAAATTAGAATCTTTTTTGATTGCCCAAAATACAGATAGATACAGCTATCTAAATATATTTTCTAATAATAATCTAAAAAACATATATTTATCTGGAGGTTATAACGGTAATATAATCAGTGTTTCCAAAGATACAAAAAAAGTTATAGGTAACTATTACATCTATGAAAATAATACATTATTACCTGTCTATGATCTTTGTATAATAAAAAATAAGATGATTATCTTAGCAGGTAATTATTTAGTTGTTCACGATAAATTTAAAGAAAATGAATTTAATAATCTTAAAGCTACTGAAAAAAATGATTTGTTGTCAGAATCACTTAATAAGTCAAAGTTAAAAGATTTTATTGTACCAATAGATAATTATAGTAGTCTTCTTCCGACTTATTCTAGTGTTTATCCAGGTTCAAGAAGATTATACAGATATGGTGTTCATGAGGGAATAGATTTTTTTTCTGATCCTACAGGCTCAATCGTAGTTGATCAAACAACTCCTGTTATTGCTCCCAAAAAAGGGATTCTCATTAGAATAGATAAAATTTATCATGAGATGTCAATTAATGAACATCAAAATATTTTGAATAGTTGCCTAAAGTCATTTACAACTTCTCCAACAAATATTAATAAGCTAAGAGGTCGACAGGTATGGATTAAACATAATGATGGCGTCATAACTATTTATGCACATCTCAGCCAAGTTAATAAGGCTTTATCAATAGGAGATCAAGTTGATAAAGGTGACATTATTGGATATGTTGGTAACTCAGGCACTACAGATGGTGTATACAAAACAAAATCTGGAATGCACTTACATTTTGAAATACATATTAATGATTCATCAAAAGAACTAGAATATTATCTTGGTAAATATTTAACTATTGAGGAAACAATGCAAATTTATAGAAAAATATTAAATTAAGGTTATAAGACTATTTCTTTTTTCCAAAACTAAATAATCCACCAAAGAAACCTTTTTTTTCTTCTACTTTTTTATTAGCAGGTGCAAGATCTTCTGGTGACATATTTGCTTTTGCTATTTTGTCATTACGATTATATTTATATGCAAGCTTGAACTCACCTTGTGCCATACCTGTCCAGCTTTTTGTTTTATAGGCAAGACCAAGTTGACTATGAAATTCGGCAATATCTGATTTTATTTCGATAGCTTGTTTGAATGAATCTATAGCTTTATCTATTCTCTGCTTTTTTATATGTTCAAGACCAGTGTAATAAAAGCTTCTTGCTTGATCATCTCTTAATTTT
>JACMQJ010000166.1 GCA_014377055.1 Candidatus Sericytochromatia bacterium | reverse complement strand
CCTCGTTCACCACATATTCTAACCCTTTATGTAGGTAACTCTAATGAATCAACCTTAACAGGCAGAACAATTTCTACAGGTACAAATAAATATCCTGATTTACTTAAAGTAGGTTTTCAGTTCTCAATTGATATACCAAGAGTTTCTCACTTTTTGGAAACAGTTCTTTAGCTTGACACTTACGGTCTTTAGAATATTATAAAATGCAAACTATATTTATATAAAAATTAAACTATAAATGAATAAATATCAAAGAATTGTTATAAAAATAGGTACTAACGTTATTACTCAAGATAACGGATTACTTGATTTAGAAAGTATTGAAAATTTGGTTAAACAAATTTCTCAATTAAAAAAAAATAATGTTGAAGTAATTGTTGTTAGTTCAGGTGCTATGGGAGCTGGTCGCTCTTTGATTAAGTTAGCAGATAAGTCAAATGATGTTGTTAGAAGACAAATTCTTGCCTCAATAGGTCAGCCTAAGCTAATAAATACATATTCACAATTATTCTCCAAAGATCAATATATTTGTGCTCAAATATTAGCAACCAAAGAAGATTTTCGTGATCGCATTCATTACCTTAATATGAAGAATTGTTTTTCAGCTCTTTTAAAGGATAATATAGTGCCAATAGTTAATGAAAATGATGTTGTTTCAGTTACGGAGTTAATGTTTACTGATAATGATGAGTTAGCAGGCTTAATAGCGACAATGATGAATGTTGATGCTCTAATTATCTTAACTAATGTTGATGGTATTTTTGATGGTAATCCAAAAGATAAAAATGCAAAATTAATACCTATTATCAATAGTGAACAAACTAATTTTAGTGCTTATGTTTCTTCCGAAAAATCACAATTTGGTAGAGGTGGCATGATCACAAAATGTGGAATTGGTCATAAAGTTTCATTAACAGGGATTATTACCCATATTGCCAATGGAAAATCTAAGAATATCATTCTTGATATTTACGATCGAAAAGATGTTGGTACAAAATTTTTACCAGCCAAAGAAAAATCTAATATAAAAAAATGGATTGCTTATTCAGAAGGTTATGAAAAAGGAATTATTTATATTAATCATGGTGCTGAAAAAATGCTTTTGTCGTCAGATAAAGCGACAAGCATCTTACCTATTGGTATTATTAAAATTGATGGAAGTTTTGAAAAAGGAGATATAGTAAAGGTGTCTAATGAAAATAATGAAGATATTGCTCTTGGTATAGCTCAATATAGCTCAGAAAAAGCGATTGATCTTATTGGTAAAAAAGCTCAAAAGCCTATAATTCATTATGATTATTTATTTTTGAAAGTGTAGAAAATATATAAAATGAATGATATTTTAGAGAATCTAAAAAAGGTACAAATAGCTAGTAAACAACTAATTTTGATACCAGAAGAAAAAATAAATAATATTTTATTAGATTTATCCAATTTGATAGAGCAAAAGATAGAATTTATTGTAACTGAGAATAAAAAAGATTTAGCTAATATGGATTTTAAAGATCCAAAATATGACAGACTTCAATTAACTGAAAATAGAATTATAGCTATTGCCAACGATTTAAAAAATGTGGCTAGTTTAGAAATCCCATTTGGTCGAATACTCGAAAAGCGTATTTTGGAGAACGGTCTTGAACTAACAAAAATAACTGTACCACTCGGGGTTATAGGTATCATTTATGAGGCAAGACCTAATGTTACTGTTGATGTTTTTTCACTATGTTTTAAATCAGGTAATGCTTGTATTTTAAAAGGTGGTAAAGAAGCAAATGATTCTAATATAGCTTTCATATCGCTTATTCATCAAATATTAGTTGAAAATAATATTAGCAAGGATATTGTTTCATTAATTTCTAATAATCGTGATGATTTAGCTATAGTTTTAAGTGCAGATCAGTATATTGATGTTATTATACCAAGAGGTAGTCAAGAACTAATTAATTATGTTAGAGCTAATTCAAAAATACCTGTAATAGAAACAGGAGCAGGTATTGTTCATACATATTTTGATCAGAGTGGAGAGCTTGCAATTGCCAAAAATATTATTAATAATGCAAAAACTAGGCGCGTAAGTGTTTGTAATGCTCTTGATACATTAATAATACACAAATCAAGATTGAATGATTTACCTGAGTTAATATCTTTATTGGATAATAGAGTTGAGATATTTGCCGATAAAGAATCTTATCAAAGCTTGGAAGGTAAATATAATCTATTAAATCATGCAAACGAAAAAGATTTTGGCACAGAGTTTTTATCGATGAAAATGTCCGTAAAAACCGTAAATAACTTTTACGAGGCAGTCGAACATATTAATAAATATAGTTCAAAACACAGTGAGGCGATTATTTCACAAGATGATAAAAATATAAATTTATTCACCACCATTATTGATGCTGCAGTAGTGTATGTTAATACTTCAACTGCTTTTACTGACGGTGGACAATTTGGCTTAGGTGCAGAAATAGGAATAAGTACTCAAAAGCTTCATGCCAGAGGCCCTATGGCATTGAGAGAATTAAACAGTTATAAATGGATCATTAAAGGTAATGGTCAAGTTAGAAATAATTAAATTTT
>JACMQJ010000165.1 GCA_014377055.1 Candidatus Sericytochromatia bacterium | reverse complement strand
TTCAGCTTTGAGGTTAACACTCGCTCCTTCCTTTAGAAGAAAATCATCTGGGCTAAGTATTTCATAGTTAAATCCAGATTCTTTATCAGTAACATACCAACATTTATAGCCTAAATAGTCATACTCATGTACTTTTCCAGTCAATTCCATTTCATTACTACAAGCTGACATATAAATAGACATAACCATAAGCAAAAATAGTCTTAGATTTTTCATATTTATAATTTTCATATTTTTGCTTCTTTAATTCAACTATTATCTGATTGATACATTCTATATCAAAATCTAGTTACAGAAAAGAAGTATCTTAAAAATATCAGATAATAAATTGCTATTATGTATCTAATATAATAAATTTTAGAGGTTTTTTAGAATGGCTAAATTAGAAGAAAGTGAAATATTATCTGCTCTCAAAGAAAAAATTAAAGGTTGGGAACATACGGGTGATGAAATAAAAAAAGTTTATAATTTTAAAGATTTTAATGCTTCTATAAAATTCGTTAATAATTTAGCTGGAATAGCTGAGAGTATGAGTCATCATCCAGATATAAAAATACAATACAACAAAGTTACATTAAATCTATCTACCCATGATGAAGGTGGAATAACCAGTAAAGATATAAAACTTGCTCAAAAAGCTGATGAAATAAGTTCATAGACTTGATTATTTGTATTGTTATATAATTTTTAATACATCTTAAAAATAGATAAAGGTACTTCAAGTATAATATTTAAGAATATAATATTTGGAGTACTTTCTATTTATGAAAACTTTAAAACCAGAGCTACTTGCACCTGCTGGTAATCTTGAAAAGTTAAAATATGCGATCCACTATGGAGCTGATGCTGTTTATCTTGGACTTCCTACTTTTGGTTTGAGAAGTAACAAAAATGCTTTTAATTGGGAAGATTTAGAATATGGAATCCAATATGCACATGATAGAAATGTTAGAGTTTTTGTTGCAGCAAATATCTTTGCTCGTAATCATGAATTAGAAAGAATACCCGAATATTTTAAAAAACTAAATGAATTAAAGCCTGATGGAATAATTGTTGGTGATGTTGGTATAATGGAGCTAATCAAGGAATACATGCCTGATACCGAAATCCATATTAGTACTCAGTCAAGTATTATGAATTGGTCAAGTGCAAAGTTTTGGCATAATTATGGAGCAAAACGTATAGTTTTAGCTAGAGAACTATCACTAAAAGAAATCGCTACTATCAAAGAAAAAAATCCTGATCTAGAAATAGAAACTTTTGTCCATGGTGCAATGTGTATGGCATTTTCAGGTAGATGTATGATCAGTAGCTATCTTAATATGAGAGATGCAAATCATGGTGACTGTACCAACGCTTGTAGATGGAATTACAAATTAGTTGAAGAAACTAGACCTGGAGAATATTATCCTGTAGTTGAAGATGAATATGGTACATATTTTTTTAATGCCAAAGACTTATGTTTAATAAGCTATATACCTGATCTTATTAAGTCGGGAGTTTGTAGTTTTAAAATAGAAGGAAGAACAAAAAGTAATTATTATCTTTCTATAGTAACCAGAGCCTATAGAAAAGCTATTGACTCATATATGGCAGATCCCGAAAATTATGATCCTATACCATTCTTAAAAGAAGTAATGACTACTAGTAATCGTACCTTTTCTTCTGCATTTATTGGCAATGAAAAAGATTCATCAGATCTACAAAATTATGCCTCTGGTATTCCAGTACAATACTATGATTTTGTTGCCTCAGTACAATTTTATGATACTGAACAAAAAGTAGCAATTATAGAAGGTCGTAATCAAATAAAATTGGGCGATATTGTTGAGTTTGTTACCAAAGATAATATTATCACTAAAAAAATAGACAAAATACTAACTCTTGAAGGTGAATCAGTTATTAAAGTAGATCCTAATAAAAGTTATAAAATTGATTTAGATCAACCAGTTGATTCATATACACTTGTTAGAAGAAGAAATGTAAAAATAACCAATGAAGAGATGGAAAATTTAATTAATGAACAATATATTTCATTAGGTCAAGGACAGTTAAAAGTCGTCAAGACCTAAAAAAATATGTCTTATACAATAAACAAAACAAATAAATCCATAAGTGGCATTATAAATTTAACGGCTTCTAAAAGTGAATCAAATCGAGTTTTGATCATACAAGCATTATCTGAGCAACATTTTAACATTAATAATTTAGCTAACGCTGACGATACAAAAATTTTATTAGAGTTACTTAACTCAAATCAGTACAATTTGGATGTTGGGGCGGCTGGTACAACCATGAGATTTTTGACTGCTTATTTTGCCACAAAAAAAGATTCTGAACATATAATTACAGGATCTAAAAGAATGCAAGAAAGACCTATAGGTATACTTATAGATGCACTTAATCAATTAGGTGCTCAAATAACTTATACAAAAAATATCGGATTTCCACCAATAAAAATAATTGGTAAAAAACTTATGGGAGATAAGATAAGCATAGATGGTAGTATCAGCAGTCAATATATTACAGCTCTTTTATTAATTGCTCCAACCTTAGAAAAAGGTTTAAAAATAACAATAGAAGGGACACTGACATCAAAACCTTATATAGAAATGACTTTAAAAATCATGAATTATTTTAATATAAAAACAAATTTTGAAGATAATTTAATAAGTATAGAATCACAAAAATACAAGGCTAAAGACTATACAATTGAAGGTGATTGGAGTTCAGGATCATACCTTTATCAAATTGTTGCTTTTTCGGATAATGCTGAATTATTTATTAATGGGCTAAATCAAGATAGTTTGCAGGGTGACTCTAAGATTACGGATATTATGGACGAATTAGGTGTAAAAACAGAGTTTATGGAGCAAGGAATTAAATTAACTAAAACTAAAATTAAAACAGATCATTTAATTTATGATTTTTCTGATTGTCCAGATATTGCCCAAACTATAGCTGTTACATGTGTTGGTTTAGGAATAAAAGCTACTTTATCAGGTCTAAAAACATTAAAAATAAAAGAAACTGATAGAGTAAAAGCTTTGATTAATGAAATATCTAAATTAGGCATAAATATTAGTGAATCACAAGATAATATTTTATCAATACAAGATGGTAAAATAAACAAAGATATTATCACTATTGAAACCTATAAAGATCATCGTATGGCTATGGCTTTTGCCCCATTAGCAATGCTAAATAATAATATTAATATACAAGAACCAGAAGTGGTTGCTAAGTCTTATCCTAACTATTGGCAAGACTTAGCTTGTTTAGGATTGATTTTTACGGATGCCTAATTAAAGTTATACACGCCAGCAAATGAAACCTCAGCAGGCCCTGTCATAATAAGATGATTATTTTCGTTCCATTCTATTTCTAAAGTTCCCCCTGGCAGATGAACATAAGCTTTTTTATCACAAAGATTATTTAAAACGCCTGCAACGAGTGTTGCACAAGCTCCTGTTCCACAGGCAAGTGTAGGACCAGCACCACGTTCCCAAACTTTGACACTTAGATTATTTTTATCTTCTACCTTAACAAACTCAACATTGGTCTTTTTTGGAAAAGCTGAAAAACTCTCTAATTTTGGCCCCCAATTATAAAAGTCAATATTTTCAAGATCTGGTACAAAGATCATACAATGAGGATTACCCATGGATACAGTCGTTATATTAAATACTTTGTCTTCTATGTGTAATGGCTGATTAATAACATTTTCACTATCAAATCCATTGATTGGTATTTGTTTAGGATTAAGTATTGGCTCTCCCATATCAACTCTAACCTGAATCAAATCATTTAATTCAACAATACTTGGTTTAATAATACCTGCTAAAGTTTCTATTTCTAAGTCAGTTTTGTATGTTTTTTTACTTAGTTGTAAATATTTGGCATAACATCTAATACCATTACCACACATTTCTGGCTCACTACCATCTGAGTTAATTATTTGCATCCTAAAATCAGCTATTTCGGAATCATGAGAAATAATTAATCCATCCGCACCAATACCAAAATTTCTATCACATAATTGAATAGCCAAATCATTAAGATTTAAATCCATCAAAAGAAGTGAGTTTTCAACAATAATAAAATCATTACCACAACCTTGCATTTTTACAAAGGGCAGCTGATTTTTGCTAAGATAAGTATTAAATTCATCAATCATGTTAATTTATTATTCCAAAAAATTACTTTTTAAACTAAATATTTCTCTAAATTTTATGCTAGATTATTCAATTTAGCAACTTTAAAAATTTTAAACTATTCTAAAATATCTATTTTTCCATTATAATTTATCCTATATTTAAATTTTAATATGAGATATTTATGACACAATTAATCAATGATGATAATCAAAACCTTTTGGACATTTTGGAAAAGGATTGGCAGTATATTCTAAAAAATATTCCCGAAATGGCAACATTTCTTGGCGAACATCAATACAATGATAAATTAACTGATTTATCTGAACAAGCTCTAAGTACCAGATATAAGCATTCACTAGATATTTTAGAAGAATTAAAAAGAATTGATTTAACTATTCTGTCGGAAGAAAATAAAATTAACTATCAATTATTTTATGAAAAAGTAGATAATGAAATAAAAGAATTTAATTTTAAAACCTATTTAATGCCAATGAATCAAATGGATGGTGTGCAAAATTCTTTTATTCAAACCTTACAAATGATGCCTTTTAAAAAAGAAATTGATTTTAAAAACTATCTATCAAGATTAAAATCTGTTTCATCTTATATTGACCAAACTATTAATCTAATGAAATTAGGTATAAAAGATGGTTATACAGTTCCTAAAGCAGCTATTATTAACGTAATACGACAAGTTACAGACCAAATACCAGATGACTATAAAAAGAGTCTGTACTATAATCTTATTGAGAAAGAGAATAAAAATTTATCCGTTTCTCTAAGACAAGATATTGAAACAGCAATCAAAAATAATGTTTATCCTGCTTTTTTAAAATTGGCTACATTTCTTGATGAAGAATATTTACCTAGTTGCAGAAATTCATTTGGTTTGAGTGATTTACCTAATGGTAAAAGTTACTATGATCATAAGTTAAAAACAATGACTACAACCAATCTAACAGCTGAAGAAATACATCAAATAGGTATTAGTGAAGTTAGCCGAATTTATCAAGAAATGATGGCATTAGCAAAAAGCGTTGGTTTTAATGGTAGCTATAATGATTTTTTAGAAAATCTAAAAAATAATCCTGATCTATATTTTACCAATGCAAAAGATTTAATGATGACTTACAGAGATATAGCCAAGAGGGCAGATAAAGAATTACCTGCATTTTTTAAAGTTTTACCAAGATTGCCTTATGGTGTTGAAGAAATACCTGCACATCAAGCATCGTCATATCCTACAGCTTATTATATGCCTCCTGATATGACAATGACCAGAGCTGGTATTTTTTATGCAAATACACATCAACTAAATATAAGACCAAAGTATGAAATGGAAGCTTTGACATTACATGAAGCTGTTCCAGGTCATCATCTGCAAATCGCTTTATCATTAGAATTAGACAATTTACCAAAATTTAGAAGAATGGCTACAGCAGACTATACAGGATACATTGAGGGCTGGGGACTTTATTCAGAAAAACTAGGGGCTGAGATGGGTTTTTATACTGATCCTTATGCCAAATTTGGTCAATTAAGCTTTGAAATATGGCGTGCTTGTCGTTTAGTTGTTGATACTGGTTTACATGCGTTTAATTGGGATAGGGGCAAAGCTATTGCTTATATGCAGGAAAATACTGGCAAGAGTGAGGGTGCTTGTGCAGTTGAAGTAGATAGATATATGTCGATACCAGGTCAAGCAACAGCCTATAAAATAGGTGAATTAAAAATACTTGAGCTTCGTAAAAGATTTGAAGAAAGAAAAGATGAAGATTTTGATATTAGAGAATTTCATGATGTTATACTAAGAAATGGGGCTTTACCTTTGAGCGTTTTAGAAAATTACGTTGATAGTTATCTTGCCTCATAATTTTATAAGGAGAATTATAATGAAAAAATTTATTTCTTTGGCTATTTTATCATCAATAGCAATCAGTTTACCCGTAATGGCTTGCGAAATGGAAAAAACTAGTGCAACCGAAACAAGTCATAATGCAAAATTTAGCGGTCTAAAAACTGAAAAAATTGCAATTAAAGGTGCGACTGTTTTTGCTGTGGAAGGTATGACCTGTAATAAATGTGTTAACAAAGTTAATAAAGCAATTAGTGGAGTTAAGGGTGTAAAAAGTGTTAAAGTTGACCTAAAAACATCAAAAGCAATTGTAGTTGTTGATAATAAAGTAGACAGTAAAACTGTTTCTGCTGCAATAACCAAAGCTGTTTCTGATTCTGGATTTAAAGCTCTAAAGATATAATGAACAAGGGGTTTTAACCCCTTGTTTAAACCCATTTTTTTATTTAGCCCCTAACTTCGTAACCCTTTTCGTTAAGAGCCTTCATAATATTGTTCTGTAAATCCTTTATTTCTTGAGGTTCTAGTGTTCTTTCTTTTGAATAAAAATTAATCGTGAAAGCGAGACTTTTTTTGTCTTCAATATTTTTACCTTCATATATATCAAAAAGCTGAATATCCCTTATTAGTTGCTTATTAACTTTTTCAATAGTTTTTTGAACATCGGCTACAAGAGTCTTCTTATCGACGAAAACACTTATATCAAATGGAACATGAGGATATTTTGCTAATTCTTTAAATTTGTCTTTCTTTTTATTGGCTTGTAATAGAGCTTCAACATAAATATAAATGAAACTTATGCGGCAATTTAAATCAAACTGTTGTAATATTCTTGGA
>JACMQJ010000164.1 GCA_014377055.1 Candidatus Sericytochromatia bacterium | reverse complement strand
AAGAAAAAAGTTTGATTTGGCTCGTACTACATGGCAAAAAGCTATTGCCAAATTTAGAGAAATAAATAATGAATATCAAGCAAATAAAATTATTCCTAGATTAAATTCTGTTCCCAAACCTTCATTAATTACTAAGAATATCCCTAAAACACAGGTTTCCAGAGAAGACGTTTATGAACAGGAAAAAGTAAGTATTTCTGTATCTAATAATGCTCCTGTTGAACAAGCTGCAGAAATTGGCTATAAGTTGATGGATTTACTTTCATCACTGGGTATTGTTGGTAGTAAAAATCAAATTAATGAAAAGGTTTCTGAAGAAAGCCAACAAGAAAATAAAATTTTATTAGAAAAAATAAGACGTGTTGAAACAATTAATAATTTTGGTCAAATGCTTCTTAGTACTCTGGATTTAAATAAAGTTCTTAGCAATGTTATTGATCGAATAATTGATGTTAGTGAAGCAGACAGAGCTTTTTTAATCTTACTTAATGAAAAAGGTGAGCTTTACTCACAAATAGTCAAAACTAAAGAGGGATCAGTTGGTGAAAATAGGGTACTTAATTTTAGTAAAACATTTACAGAAGAAGTTTTAAAAACAGGTAAAGCATTATGGGTCTCAGACGCACAAGCTGATAATAGATTTGCAACACAAAAAAGTGTTATGGCTCTTGACTTGAGGACTGTAATTTGTGTCCCTCTAAAAAATCAAGACAAAGTTATTGGATTAATTTATGTAGATAGACAATCAGTTATAAAGACATTTACAGAAGATGATCTTAATTTGGTTGAATCTGTCTCTACTTTTGCTAGTATTGCTATCGTTAATGCTAGATTACATCAACAAGCTCATGAAAAAAACGAAAAACTAGAAATGCTCAATGAGCTCTCACGTACTATTGCTAATGCTTTTACTAGAGATGAACTATTATATAAAGTACTAAGTTTTGCTATTAGAATAACAGGCGCAGAAATTGGTTATGTCTTAACTGGTGAAGAACTTAAATGTGAAGCAAGTCTTGATCGTGATGGTATGAGAGAGATTGATGTCAAAGTTAGCTCAAGTATTATCAAAAAAGTTATGGAAACAGGTAAATCTATTTCTGTAGTAGATACTATGGATGACAAAGCTGTCAGTACTCAGGCAAGCATTATGGCACTTGATATAAGAAGTGTTATGTGTGTACCTCTGGTTAATAATAAAAAGGTTTTGGGAATAATTTATGTCAGTAGTAAAACTCTGGTAAAATCTTTTACACCAAGAGATTTATCTTTACTTGAAGATATTGTCGGACAGACTGCTCTAGCGACCGAAAACCTTAATTTATTAGAATTACAAATTAAACAAAATCAGATTAAACAAGAACTTGATATTGCTCGAAACATCCAAAAGTCAATGTTACCATCAGGTGATCCTGAATTTGAAAATATGGAAATATCTGGTTATTCAGTGTCTGCAACCGAAGTTGGTGGAGATTATTATGATTATATTCATCTTGAAGACAATAGATTTTCGATAGCTTTTGGAGATGTGACAGGCCACGGAGTTTCAGCAGGTTTATTAATGGCCATGGCAAAAAGCTGTATGTTTGTTCAATGTAAAGTTGATCCCAATGTTATACCAGTTATGACAGCTTTGAATAGTATGATACTAGGTGGTAAAACTGAGAGAAGATTAAGAATGGGATTTTTATACAGTGTTTTTGACTTAAATGATAATACATTAACAATATCATCTGCTGGTCATCCTCTACCTTATTATTATAAACACGAAAATAGAGACTTAGAACCAATAAAAGTAATACCTGGTTATCAACTTGGAGTTAAAGAAAGTACTAAGTTTAGAGAAACAAAAGTGCAACTTGCTCCAAAAGATGTTTTGGTATATTTTACTGATGGTATAGTAGAGTCAAGAAATATTGATGGTGAAGAATATGGTTATGATCGATTTGAAGAATTTATTAAAATAAATAGTTTTTTATCAGCTAAAGATCTAAAAGAAGCAATAATAGATGATTATAATAGTTGGATTGCAGGATTAGAAGAAGCTGATGATGATATGACCATTGTTGTTGTCAAAATGAAGCCACCTGAAAGTGATAAACCTAGCCAATTTCAGATAGCTTAATTAATGGGTTTGATTTGAATAAGTGGTTACAACTAATTGTTTATATTTAAGGTTTTATTTAAAGATTTATCGATTGTTGGTTTGTGATTTTTAGTTATAAATCACTTCTTTTTGAGCCACTAAAGAATATTCAATCTTAGAAACTTCTTGATCTTGACCAACAAGAGAAAATTCATCAAAAAGTAGCTTATCCTGTTCTTCTTTAATTTTTTCATGTATTGTTTTTTCAAATTAAATTATAAGTTTATTTTATTTGTGATAATCTATAAAATTTTAAAAATGATATAATATTAAGCAAACAATAAATCTAACTTTTTAATGAAAATAATAAGTGAATATGAAAAAAATAAAGCAATCCTTTCTGGCATTATTTACTTTTGTTACATCTACCATAAGTGTAAATGCTTCTACAATTCAAAATGATTACAAAAAAATTATAGAAAAAGATAATCAAAGCAATTATATTTTTTTGTTTGTCTATCGTTCAGCTACATTTATTGACTGGTCAAACCCAAGTGATTTAGCAAAAACTACTCTAAAAAGTCAAATTGCTAGAAAGTTTAAGGGTGATGCTAGCTCGATAGGTCATGCTCAAATTGCTTGGTATTGTAATGACCAAAAAGGTAATATCAAGAGTGGTGCTACAGGTCAAACGGGACAAGAAGGAAACGAAGGTTTACAACTAATAAAAGGTGGATGGGGTTTAAGTATACTTGATACTGTTTTTACAGATGGTCATTTAGAATCTCAGCAAGAAGTTGATGAAAAAATTAAGAAAGCTGATAGTAATAATAATATGTCTTGGTTAGCAATAAAAACAGATTATCATAATTGCTCAGAGATGAGCAAATTTGTTGATGATTATGATAAAAGTGGTGCTGCTATTAATTACGGTTTTCCTGTAGAGCCTTTGAAGTTTGAAGGAGCGGGTTGTACAAGCTTTGCCAATGCTGCTATTTCTAAGGCAAATTTAGGTATTAATCTATCAAAAGCTTGGGTAAGACATATAAAATTACCAAAAAAATATATGGGTAAACGTTTAGAGCCTCTAATAAAAACAAGACCAATGGTTTTGGCAAAAAATAAGCAGGATGAAAAAATAATACCAATGTCTGATTTTTTATTCAAAAATATTAGTTGGGCTAATGATAATGAAGAATACCAAGATTTTTATTACTATGATCCCGAATTATTTTATGAAAGCTTAGTTCATTTAGAAAATAGATATAGAGAGAATATTGGCTTAAGATTAAAATCTCCTATTAGGAGTAAAGAATATGATAAAACCCAAATTGCTACAAAAAAAATTAGTGAAGACTTGATGGATAATTTATTAAAAAATAATAGGCTAGTAAAAATAGGTAAAATATATTCAACTACAGGGTTAATAATTGAGCCTTAAATTATTTGATTCTTTTGAAATAATCAAATAATTTAATAATATACGTTTTTTAATTTGTATATATCCATACAATAGATAGATCTAATTTCAACTTTTTAAATTTAATGGATCTATCTATTGATATTTTACTCTATGCTATTTTTACAAATAACATCATACAAATTAAGTAATCCTTCATTATCAGGTTCTATTTTGATTGCTTTTTCCAAATAACTTAGAGCATCTTCTTTATTATTTTTTTCAAGATGAGCAAGTGCTAAAGCATATAGTAGATAAGCATTATCAGGTTGTATATTTTTGGCTTTTTCAAAAACTTCAATTGATTTATCAGCATTTTTATTACTGAGTAATATATTTCCAAGCTGAATATAAGCATCTATATTATTTGGAAATAAATCAATTAATCTTTCTAATACACTTTGAGCATCACTAATTTTACCTTCTGATTGATCAATACTTGCGATGTATAAGTTAGCTTGATAATTTTCAGGTGAATCAATAAGTATGTCTTCAAAACATTGTCTTGCTTCAACCAAGCGACCAATTTTTATATACAATTTTCCAACCGTTTGCTTTTGTTCTTGATCTTTGGCATTACTTTTAGCCAAAACTAAATCATTAATCGCATCATTTGCCTTGTTTTGTACTAATCTTGCAACTGACCTTCCTACATATGCTCGTGATTCATCAGGTAATACTTTAATGATCTCTGAATATACTTCTTCAGCAGTAGGAAATAATTTTCCATCTTCAAGGTTAGCAGCTACTATATACCAACTTTCTTTGACTTTTTCGGGATCATGAAACTTAGCTTGCAAATTTACAGCTTTTGCAAATTGATTATTTAACATATACATATTAGTCAAATCTGTAAATAAGTTATTTTTAGCTTCATTATCAATAAGATCTATTAAATCTTCTGCTATTCCAATAGCTGTTTCAATTTCACCTAGTTGGGCATACAAAGTGTAGATACTTTGCTTATATGAAGGATAATCAAAATTACCTATTACTTCTTTTCTTAGTCTATCTAGCCATTTTAATGTATTTTCCTTGTCTGACATCCTCATATATGTATTACAAATACTCAAAAGAGCAAAGTAATATATTGCATCATTGCTAAGGTCATTAAAGTCATAATTAGATTTATCATTATAACTATCAACGCATTTTTTTAGATTTTTGAGGGCATCAACATTATCACCTTTCATTAAACCTATACTAGCTTTATAATACCAAAACTCATAATGTGATAATAATCTTGGACATTCTTTTTCCGCTTCTTTGACAATATCTTCAAGTTCCTCAAGCTTTTTGAGTGAAATATAGATAGACATAAGCCTAATATATGAAAAAGCAATAAAATTTAGATTAGCATTACCAACTTCTTTTGATTGGTCAATAGCAAGTCTCAATGATTTTAACGAATCTTCTAAATTTCCTATCTCAAGCTGTGATGCTCCAATATAAAAATTGACAAAACTCTTATAGGAATTATTAATATCATCTTTTTTGAGAATTTCTTCCAATAGTGGAATATTTCTAGTTGTTATTTTTTCTGCACTTTTTTCATGATCTTTATATCCATGATGAATAATAAAGACATCTTCACCAGATATATTTATTGCTTGGGAACGTGATATAAGTGTTTCATGAATTCTTCCAACAAACATAGTTGTATTGGTGTTTTTAAACATTCGTGTCATATAATTTTGATACATAACATTACCATAAGTGTTCATATTTTTTATTCTTATCTGATAAGTGGCATCACCATCCATTTTTACCAAAAATGCTCTAATTATTTCTCTTGATTCAGGACTAAGCTCCTCATCAGCATCAAGAATTAATATCCAATCTCCTGTAGCATTTTTGATAGCTTCATTTCTAGCTACAGCAAAGTCATTACTCCACTCATAAAAAAATACTTTTGCACCATATTTTTTTGCAATTTCGACAGTATCATCAGTTGATCCTGTGTCAACAACTATAATTTCGTCTACAACACCTTCAACACTTTCAAGGCATCGAGCAATATTTTTACTTTCATTTTTGACGATCATACATAGACTAAATTTTTGATCAGAATTTAGTTTAGGAATGGTTCTTTTTTCTGCAATTTTTAGTAATTTCTTTAGGTCTCTTTTGGGTTTGACAGCCATATAAATCTCCTCATTAAAATACTCTTGAACAAATTAAGTTTTAATTACTACATAAATAAAAATTTTTTTATTTATATATTTCTTCCTAGTAATGTCTTTTTTTAACATTTTTTATTATACTATCTTATCTTAGCCTTATTGCATATAGGTAAATTTTATTTAAAACTTAAAATTATTTAAAGGTAAAAAAATGATGGATCAAATAGTTAATCTTATAGATAAAATCGAGGGAAAAGTAGGGATATATGCACAGAGATTAGATACAGAAAAAAAATATTTATACCATAATAGTATCTTATTTCCATCAGCTAGTGTTATCAAATTGCCTATACTTTATTGCTTGTACAAAAAATGTGAGTTAGATAATATTAGCCTAGACTGCCAACTATCATTTCAAAAAAAAGATATTGTTGGAGATTCACCATTATTTGAAGATAATTTGGTACAAAATAGCTTTTCGTTATATCAACTAGCTTATTTTATGATAACTGTTAGTGATAATACAGCAACAAATATTTTAATAGATTTTATTGGTATAAATACAATTAATGAGTTTATTAAAAGTATTGGTATGAACAAAACATTTTTAAAAAGAAAAATGTATGATTTTGAATCAAGAAAAATAGGTATAGACAATGAAACCAGCCCAGAAGATATAGCTATATTATTTAGATTTTTACTAAAGAATAAGGATGAGATACGTTTTATTAATGATATTTTTAAAATATTATTTGAACAAAAAGATTTGGAAAAAATACCATCTGGATTCGATAATTCATTTAAAATAGCTAATAAACCAGGAGAACTAGATGGAGTACGAAATGACGCATCAATTATCTTTCATGAAAATAATACTTATATAATTAATATTTTTACTGAAAACATCATTGATGAGATTAAAACAGATATATTAATTGGAAAATTAGCAAGACAAATATTTGAATATCTCTCATAGCAAAAAGATGGTCTCTGATATTTCAGAAACCATCTTTTTTATATGTTTATTAAAACTAATAATTAATTAAAATAATTGAATAGTTCTGTTAAAAAAATATAAATCCATATTACTTTCTCTCCTTAAGACCACTTTTCAAAATATATTCTTTATAATAACTAAAAAATTTAGTTAAGGATTCAATATATAAAGCAATCAACCTTAATGTTTTGTTAACCTAACCTTTAGGTTTACATAATATATAGTACCACAGTTTTCTGGTATTGAGTTTGCTTTAATGCACAAGTCATATTATGAATAGATTAAGGCAAGTCATATCAATGCTCTAAAGTTTTCAATTAATATTTATTATTTTAAGGGATCATTTTTTTTCTATTAAAAGAGCTTTCTTTATGTCACCAATAAGCTACTTATATCTTATAATAAAAACAGGTTTATTGTAGTATTGGCAAAAGAGAGAATTAAAAAATGGGTACAGATATTAACTCAATAATAAGTAACGCAATGGATTTAGCTCAACAGAGAAGAGCAGCTGCATCAGGAGTTACAGATTCTGTTTTTAATCCTGACACTGTTAAATCTAGTGCAACTAGCTTAGGGGTTACAGAGCTTAGCGTTGAAGACTTAGCTGGAGCTATGAAAAGTAGAAATGCAAGTAGAAATAGTGATAATAAAACAATTTCTGATAAATTCCAAGGAATTGGTACTATATCAAAAGAACCTAAACGTAGCGAAGCAGTAGAAAAAACTCAAGATAAGATTATTGCTATAGATAATACTACTGTTAAGGCATTAGCTCGTCAATCAGAAGTCGCTCAATCGCTTAAATCACAAAATAGTAATCCTTTTACATTTTAAAATATAAAAATAGTTCCTTAATTCACACTAAAATTCTTAAGCAGTATGGCTCTCACAGGAGAGGCATCTGCTTTTTCTATTCTTAATGGTAGAGCAATCAGTGTATAAATATCATCTTCTACTTTATCCAAAACAATTCCTTCTAGTATGGCTAAATTGTTATTAAAAATTGCATTATGTGTTTCCAAACCTTTTGAATCAGATGGATCAACTGAAGGTGTATCTATACCAACTAAAATAACATCTAAATTAACCAAATAATTTATTAATTCAGGAGACAATGAGTTAAAATCATCATTCCAATGATTGGGATCAGGAAAAGAATTAGTTTTAAACAAGACTCTTTTTGCTCTTATATCAATATTTTTAATATCATTAGGAAATATTCTAGCTTTCTTAGCTACATTTACAGTTATAACTTGACATTCACCCAAATAATAATTTAAATCTCTACTGGCTATATCCTCACCATCAGCATGATAATGATTAGGTGCATCTGTATGAGCACCTAGATGGACAGTTGAATTAATACTAGAAAGTATTAAATTGTGCCCCAAACTAAAATCAAGTAAAATATTTCTTGAAAAAGCTGTATCACCTGGAAAGACAGCTATCTTTGGCGTTATTAGTGGTGAAATATCTATATATTCCATATTATTTAAGCCTCCGCAATTATTTTAAATTCAACGGCTATAGGTGTTGGTAAAGCCGTGATAGAAACGGTTGTACGTGTAGGTTGAGTTTTAGAAAAGTACTCTTTATAGACCTCATTAAATTTTTTAAAATCTTTTTCCATATCAGTTAAAAATACTTGTACATCAATTATTTTTTCAAATGAGCTACCTGAGTCTTCAAGTATTATCTTTACATTTTCTATAACCGATCTAGTTTGTATCTCAATATCATAATCAATAATTTTTCCTTGCTTATCAAGAGTAACACCTGGTATTGTTTTTGTTCCTCTTTCTCTTGGACCGATTCCAGCAAGAAATAATAAGTTTCCTACTTTTTTGGCGTGTGCATAGGCTCCTACAGGCTCAGGAGCTCTCGAACTAAATATCTGATTACTAGGTTTAACTTGTGGATCTAAATTATCTTGATTTATATTATCGGTTGTATCTATTGGAGTAAATGTTGGAGTCAAACTAATTAATGCCGCACCAGTACCCCAAACAGGTTGATAATCATAAACTTTTCCCTGAAAATTATTTGTTTGACCACATAATCCACTAAGCCACCATAATCCCTTACCATTCATATCTGCATTTGCTTGACGTGAAAACTCCCTTGTACATTGTGAAACATCTTCAAGACGACCTTCTGCCAGTAGTTCAAGTATTTTTAAATTCCATTCATTATCTTTGGCGGATGATATTTCGTCTTCTTTTGGGTCAATATCTTTGATATGATAGCGATTTGAAAGACTGGAAACCAAAACAATAATTGCTTTTTTACCTTGATT
Organism: Candidatus Sericytochromatia bacterium; assembly: GCA_014377055.1. GTDB lineage: Bacteria > Cyanobacteriota > Sericytochromatia > UBA7694 > JACMQJ01 > JACMQJ01. The sequence goes on along the minus strand of JACMQJ010000164.1, from coordinate 5,220 downwards.
CTTAAGAGCCTCAGCAGCAGCTTGACCTATTTCTATTGATTCATCCTTTTCAGAATACATATTACATGAAACCATTGAAGCTGGAAATTTATTATTTGGATTAAGTAATTTTTGAGCTACAATAGTTCCTGTATCTATTGGAAAGCCTTTATAATTTATTAGTTTAACATTATGCCCAAGCTTACTGACCTCTTGAGAATATGCCTCAGAGAAGCTTGTATCAACTTTAAAATTATATGGCATAGAGCCAAAATCATACCAATTTTGATCAACATGTAGCCATTCAGGATTTGGATCAGCTTGGAACATATAACCAATGACAGAGAGCCATTGAGTAGAAAAATATAAAATTAAATCAGCTTCATTATTATTTTCAATTTCTTGACGTAATTTACTGTATGAATCATACAATGATTGCCAAGCAGGAGATTTTTCATGAGCAAGTAAAATATGTGGCAAACCAGGTACTATGTATATTTGAGAAATTATATTGCTTGACATTATTTTATTCCTCTATTTTCGTGATCCCACTCAACAACAGCATTACCAGTACCTATTACAGTTCCGTATCCATGAACTTCTGCAGGATAATCAGGTATATCCAATGCTGATAACAACCATGCCAAAGCACCAGCTTAGACCTCTGCTGAAGCCATATCGATAAATTCTGATAAGGTGTCAAGTGCTTGTTGTGAACGTCCTTGACGCATCATTTTTAATATTTCCATATCCCATAAATATTGAGCATGGTTATAAATATGTTCAGCACTCATATCTTCTGGAATAGTAGCCTCTTTGGTAAAATGCCTGTGAGATAGAGAGTTTGAGGCTAATAAAACAGCTCTTTTACCTGATTTTTCTATAGCAGCTTTAGTAGCCTGACCCAAGATCATCATTTGCTTTTGACCAACCTCATTAGAAAAATAGTAAGGAGAATTATTTGATGAAATAGCAACTGCGGGTATATCCCAAGCTGGGTTAATCAAGTGTAAAGTTGTAATTGTCCCATAATCTACCCTAAAATCAGGATTTTTCATTATTTTGGTAATTAAACCCATTTCTTTTGCTTCATTGGCAATAGATAGAGATAATTCAACATCTATTTTTACATTATAGTTATATCTAAAAAGATGAGGGAAAATAGGGTCGACAGATAAGCCCTTAAACTCATCTAATCCTAAAAAATGATGTCCTACAATCGTCTGCCAATGAGGAGAATGAACCAATAAAACATCAGGCTTTTTTGCAAGAATATTTTTTCGACATCTTTCATAAGCCCATCTGAGCGTTTCCCAACCACATTCAGATTTAGGCTCATTTTGAGGTGGATTCTCTGCATATACAAGATGAGGTGGATGAGGTGCAAGAACACCTGCGACTATTTGACCTTTTATCATTTTTATTACCTTTTAAATAACTCAACCTCCATCCTAACTCTTAATATATTTAATCCACCCTAGTCTTCTAATCCACCCTAACCCTCCTTTGCAAAGGAGGGAACAAGATAAAAGTAAGGGACAAATAAAAGAGGAGAGAAAGAGATTTAAAAACAATATATGTTAATGAAACATACAACATCGTAGGGGCTTATTGCATAAGCCCTCTTATCTTATCTATTAAACGTTAGATAAAGCTTGATCCAAATCATTAATCAAATCTTCTTGATCTTCTATACCTACTGATAACCTAAGCAGACTATCTTTAAGACCAACTTTCAATCTTTCTTCTCTTGGTATAGCAGCATGTGTCATAGTAGCAGGATGACCAATTAGTGATTCTACTCCACCAAGACTTTCAGCAAGAGCAAATAATTTTGTCGCGGTTGCAACTTTTTTACCAGATTCAAGACCACCTTTGACTTCAAAAGAAATCATGCCACCAAAACCTGTCATTTGTTTTTTTGCTAATTCATATTGTGGATGTGATTCGAGTCCAGGATAATTAACTTTTTCTATTTTTGGATGATTTAATAAAAAATTTGCTACAGCTATTGCGTTTTTATTATGCTCTTTCATTCTTATCGCTAATGTCTTAATACCTCTAAGAGTTAACCAACAATCAAATGGTCCAGGTACTGCTCCTATTGATTTTTGAGTAAATTTCATATCAAGATAAAGTTCTTCATTAGAGGTAATTACACCACCACCAATTACATCACTATGACCACCTATATACTTGGTTGTACTATGCACAACTATATCAGCACCAAGATTTAATGGCTTTTGAAAATATGGACTCATAAAAGTATTATCAACTGCTAATAATATTTTTTTACTTTTGGCAATAGTTGATACTTCGGCAATATCACAGAGCTTAAGTAATGGATTAGTAGGCGTTTCTATCCAAATCATTTTTGTATTACTTTGAATAGCATTATTGATCGCATCATTATTATTCATATCAACAAAAGTAAAAGTAATGCCAAATCTTGTTAAAACCTGTTCAAATAGTCTATATGTACCACCATAAAGGTCATCACATGCAACAACATGATCTCCAGATCTCAATAAACTCATAACATTGGTAGTTGCAGCACAACCAGAAGCAAAAGCTAAGCCAAATTTACCATCTTCAAGTGAAGCAAGACATTTTTCTAAGGCTGTTCTAGTTGGATTACCTGCTCTTGAATAATCATAACCTTTATTTTTACCAATTTCTTCCTGTGTATATGTTGAGGTTTGGTATATTGGAACAATAGTTGCTCCTGTTGCTGTATCAGCTTCTTGACCTACATGTATAGCTCTTGTAGAAAAGTGCATTATTAAACCTATCCTTAAAAATTAAAACTTTAAAATAATCAAAAACTATTATAACTCAAAGATTATCAGCTATGTTATAAGTTAATCGTTTTGGATTAATTCTTCAAATTGCTTCTTTATTTATACTAAAGCAAAATTGGTTTTTAGTTTTTTCACTAACAAGGGGTTTAAACCCCTTGTTCACAGACATATATACTTTAAAAACCAATTTTGAATAAATATATATCTTGTATTTAGAGATATATTTAATCAGCTAAATAATTATATTTTTCGTAAGGGCAACCCTTATGATCAAAATGAGCAATAAACTCATCTTTAAATTTAGTTATATAGCTTCTGGCAGGCATAGCTGCGGCTGCTGAAAAAACACATATTGTCTTGCCTTCCATATTATTGGCTAAATCAAGTACAGTTTGCAAATCTTTTTCTGTGGCTGTACCTTCTTCTATTTTATGAACCGTTTTATACATCCAATCAACGCCTTCACGACATGGCGAACATTGACCACATGATTCATGAGCATAAAAGTGCATCAAGTTAAGTAAGGATCTAACAATACATGTACCCTCAGCTAAAACTATTATTGCACCTGAACCAAGCATTGAGCCATGTGCCGCAATAGATTCATAATCAAGATTAACCGTTTCACAATCTTTTGGCGTTAATATTGGTGTTGATGATCCACCTGGTACAACCGCTTTAATTTTTTTACCATCAATTACTCCGCCTGCTTTTTCTTCAATAAATTGTAAAAGAGGCATACCCATAGGTACTTCATAAATACCTGGCTTGTTAACATGACCACTAATAGAAAATAAGAACGTTCCTGTACTTTTTTCTGTACCAAATTTTGCATATTCAGCAAAACCATGTTCAATGATCCAAGGCACAGAAGCAATAGTCGCAACATTATTAACAATGGTTGGACATCTAAAAACACCTTCAATAGCAGGGAAAGGTGGCTTAATTCTTGGCTGACCTTTTTTTCCTTCAAGTGATTCAATTAATGCTGTTTCTTCACCACAGATATAAGCTCCAGCTCCTCTGTGTAAAACAATATCTATATCAAAACCAGAATCAAAAATATTTTTACCGATATATCCTTTTTGATATGCTTCTTCGATGGCTTTTTCTAATATTGTATATCCATAGTGATATTCACCTCTAATATAGATAAATGCTTTATTTGACTTGATAGCATAACATGATATAACGATACCTTCTAATAAAAGATGTGGATCATCTTCCATAATGTATCTATCTTTAAATGTGCCAGGTTCACTTTCATCAGCATTAACACATAAATATCTAGGTTTTGGATTGTCTTTTGGTAAAAAGCCCCATTTAACACCAGTTGGAAAACCAGCCCCACCTCTACCTCTTAAACCTGATTTTTTTACTTCATCTATTACTTCTTCTGGTGTCATTTTTAACGCTTTTTTGGCATTATCATAACCACCATGGCTAAGATAAAAATCAAGTGTTCTTGAATTTTCTACACCAAAATATTTTGTAAGAAGATTTGTTTCCATATTAATATCCTTAAACTAAATTATCTTTAAAATTTTACTCTCTTAGCAATAGAAATTGATTAAGTTAATGAAAATATTATTTCTGCAATAGTGGTTTGATTAATCAACCCACTACTTATAATCATATTATTTAATTTTTATTACTTAATTACATTTTACTAGCAAAAAGGATAGTTGAGAGTACATAGTTAGAAATAAAAATACTTATTAATGATATAACTACAGCTCCTGTAGTTGAGATACCAACTCCTTGTGCTCCTTCACCAGTATTTATACCTTTGTAGCATGAAACAAGAGAAACTATCATACCAAAGATACAAGCCTTAAGCATTGATTTGAATAAATCAGCAGGTGTTAAAAAATCTCTTATTGAATCCATAAACTGTCCAAAAATAATACCTTTTACATAAACGGCAATGATCATACCACCAAAAACACCAATAACTATTGACATAACATTAAGCAATGGCACCATGATCATACATGATAATACTCTTGGTACAGCCAAATATCTTAATGGGCTAACTGCCATTGCAGTTAAAGCATTAATTTGTTCTGTAACCTTCATTGAGCCAAGCTCTGCAGTAATAGCCGCACCAATACGACCCGCCACAACAACACCAGTAAATAATGGAGCTAACTCTCTAACAATAGATACACTTACAGCCGCACCTACAACTGAGTTTGCACCATATCTCTGTAATAAGCCTGTCACTTGTAATGAAAAAACCATACCAATAGAAAGACCTGTTAATAAGACTATTGGGAGTGAGTCTGTGCCAACAAATGATAACTGTTGCATTGTATTTCGGATATGTATTTGTCCAGAAAACATGGTTTTAAAGATTTGTAGTGAAAGCATATAAAAGCTTCCCAAACCGTCAAAAACGTCTGCTATTTTACTATTTGTTGATACTTTCTTCATTTTT